>NZ_JBEOVY010000468.1:0-4966 GCF_040295745.1 Saccharopolyspora sp. NPDC002686 | reverse complement strand
GTTGGCGCCCTGTCCGTGGTGGGGAAGCATGGCGTGCGCGGCGTCGCCGAGCAGCACGGTGCGGCCGCGATGCCAGCGGTTGAGCGGGCTCTGCCCGAACAGTGCCCACCGCTGGTGCAAAGTGGTGGCCTCGACCATTTGGCGCATCGCGGGATGCCAGCCAGCGAATTCGGCGGTGATCTCCTCGAGCGTGGTGGGCAGCACCCAGCCGGGCGCGGTCCAGTCGCGGGGGCCTTCGACCACGGCCAGGAAGTTGACCACGCTGCCGTCGCCGATCGGGTAATGCAGCACGTGCCCGCCAGGTCCCATCCAGAACTGGATCGCGCCGGGGTCGGGCAGCAGGTCGAGCTGCTCGACGGGTACCAGGCCGCGGAATCCGCTGGTGCCCGAGTACACGCCGGTTTCGGTGTCGACGATGTGGTCGCGCACAGTGGAATGCACGCCGTCGGCGCCGATGACGAGGTCGGCGCGAGCGCTATTGCCGTCGGCGAACTCCAGGCGCACGTCCGGCCCGGTGTCCTCCAGCCCGGTGAGCCGGTGATCGAGGTGGATCTGCTCGGCTCCGACCGCGTCGATAAGGAGTTTTTGCAGGTCGGCGCGGTGCACGCCGTAGTAGGGGGCGCCGAAGAGCTGTTCGTAGCCCGGCCCGACCGGGTAGGCGGCGATGCGGTGGGCGTCGTGCCAGTGCCGGTAGATCAGTTCAGTGGGCACCGCGCTGCATCGGGCGAGCCCGTCGGCCAGGCCCAGGTTGTGCAGCACCCGGGTGCCGTTGGCCGACAGCGCCACCGCGGCGCCGACCTCACTCAGTTGTGGCGCCTGTTCGTGGATCTCGGCGGTGATGCCGTTGGCGCGCAGGGCCAGGGCGAGCGTGAGCCCGCCAATGCCACCGCCGATGATCACCACCCGTGGTTGCGCGTCGGACATCGTGCCTTCCCGTTTCATCGACTTGTACCGATCGGTACATCATTGGACTATAGATGTACCGATCGGTACAGTCAAGAGGTGTCCCGATCCTCCAACAAGCGCGATGAACTGCTGAAACGCGTGGTGCACTACCTGGAGACCCGCGGCATCGCCGACCTGTCACTGAGCCCCCTGGCCGCTGAGCTGGGCACCAGCAAACGCATGCTGCTGTACTACTTCGGCAGCCGCGACGAACTCATCGTCGAAGCGATCGCGGCCAGCCGCCCCGACGTCGCCGGGATCTTCGGCGACGTGCGCGACGCCGCGGACTTGCGGGTGGCCGCCCAGCGGCTGTGGCAGACCATCACCACCGGCGAGCAGCAACGGCCGATCCGCATCCTGTTCCAAGTGCTCAGCCTGGCGCCGACCCAACCCGATCGCTACGCGGCGCTGGCCGCCGAGGCGGTCACGGTCATGATCGACCCGCTGGTGGCGATCTACCGGCGCCTGGGCTATTCCGACGACCAGGCGCAGGCGCGAGCGAGTCTGCTGATCTCCGGACTACGCGGCCTGTGCCAGGACCAGCTGGTCACCGGCAACACCACCCGCACCGACGCGGCTGCACTGGCGCTCATCGACTCCGCGACCACCCCACCAGACCCGCGGCCTGACCCGCCCCGGTGAGCCGCACACCTCGCGGCCCGGGAAATCCGGCGGCGCACTCGGGAATTCGCATGCCATGATCGGCGCCCCCGACTCGCACTCCGGTATGCATCGGGCACTTCCAGGTCAGCACGCAGCCGTCGCTGTCGGCGCAGATGCTGGCCGGACTGGCGCTGACCGGCGGTGAACACGTGCTGGAGATCGGGCACCGGGTGCAGTTTCCAGACCGCATTGCTGGCCCGGCTGGCCGCTGATGTCGTGAGCATCGAGTGGTGGGCGCAGCTCTGCTCGCAGGCCAAGGCGAACCTCGTCGGACAGGGCATCACCAACGTGATCGTGCAGACCGGAGACGGCACCCTCGGCGCACCGGACCACGCCCCGTTCGACGCCGTACTGGTCTCGGCCGCCGCAAGGCACGTACCGGAACCGCTGGTCCGCCAGTTGCGCGCGGGCGGGCGCCTGACCCAACCCATCGGTCCGGGCAGGCAGGAGGAGGTCGTGCTGTTCGTCCAGGAAGGGCCAGGGCTGCGGCGGCGAGGGGTGCTGACCAAGACCTGTTTCGTCCGACTGCGCGGCAGACACGGAATATCGTCACCGTGACTCAAATTATCAAGGTGATTCCTCCGGTGAATCCAGTGCTTCCGAGTCGGTTCGGTGGGTTGCTCCGGCGACGAGGTGGGCCGGGTCGCGGGTCAGGGACAGGGCGACGTGGTCGTAGAGCTGGGTGATCGCGGCCGAGGAGTGCCCGAGGGCGTCGCGGCGGTCTTCCAGCGCCGCTCCCCTTTCCCGGGCGATGGTGTTGAAGGCGTGCCGCATCGAGTGCGGGGTGATCCGCTGGGGCATCGGCACTCCGGCTTGCGCGGCCAGGGTCTGCACGAGCCGGTAGACCTGGTGCCGGTTGACGCGGTCGCCGTTGCGGGTGACCAGCAGCGCGGTCGTGTCCACATCGGACGGCCGGGACCGCAGGTAGTCGTCGAGGACCGGCGCCAGCGGTGCCGGGATGGGACGGGTGCGGACCTTGCCGCCTTTCATCCGCACGGTCAGCACCCGCATGCCGTCGCGCTGACCGAGATCGGCCAGGTCGGCGTTGCACAGCTCCGACACGCGGATGCCCAGGTCGATCAGCAGCATCATGGTCAGCGCTGCCGCTTGCGGACCGAGGGTGCGGTGTGCGTAGTCGCGGCTGGTGGTCAGCATCTGCGCGGCTTGGTCTTCGGAGACGCTGGCCGTCGTGGAGTGCCTGCGGTCGTAGCGGGGACGGGCCGCGTCGCGGGCAGGGTTGGCGTCGATCGCGCCGGCGCGCACGAGGAAGGTGTACCAGCTGGAGACCGCGGCGAGTTTGCGCGCTCGGGTCGAGGCGGCGAACGGGCGCCCGGTGCGGGGGTTGGTCGCCGCGGCCAGTTGGGCGGCGTACATCTGCACTTCGGGTAGGCGCATGGTCAGCGGGTCGAGCTCGCGCTGGGTGCACCAGGCGAGGTACTCGCGCAGATCGCGCGAGTAGGCGGCGCGGGTGTCCGAGGAGTCGGCGAACGAGCCCAGCCAGGCCGAGATCAGCGCGGTGAGCGTGTGGCCCGTCCTGGTCGTCGAGGCCAGGAGTTCCGTTTGCTCCCCCGTCGGCCGAACGCTGGCGCCCGCACCCGAAACGATCTCCATGCCGACACCTTACCGCACATAAGCGCGATTATGCGCGGTGTCATTATGTCCGTTTCTCCTCGTCCTTATTTCGTTTCGTTGGTTGGGTTACGTTTTGTTTGACGGGTTACGTTATCGGGTTCCGGAGTGGGTGGCGGACGGCTTGGGGCGGTTGCTCCCGAGCGGCGGTGGGCGGCCGGTTAAGGTCCGGGGTGAATCGGGTTGCCGTACCGGAGGTGGGAGTTGTCGGGGAACCGTCCGAGTGCGCAGGACCTGGACGCCGCGGAAGGAGCGAGGATCCCGGACGTCCTCTCCCCTGGCCTGCGGGTGCTGTTCTGCGGAATCAACCCCGGGCTGTGGTCGGGCGCGACCGGGTACCACTTCGCCCGCCCGGGCAACCGGTTCTGGCCGGTGCTGCACGACTCCGGGTTCACCCCGCGGCTGCTGGAGCCGCACGAGCAGGACGAACTGCCGGGCTTCGGGCTGGGCATCACCAACTTCGTGGCGCGGGCCAGCGCGCGTGCGGCGGAGTTGTCCGATGACGAGCTGCGCGCCGGCGGCGTGACCCTGGCGGCGAAGGTGCGGCAGTACCGGCCGGAGTGGGTGGCGGTGGTGGGGATCACCGCGTACCGGGTGGCCTTCGGTGAGCGCCGGGCGACCGTGGGGCGCCAGGACCGGCTGATCGAGGGCGCGCAGGTGTGGGTGCTGCCCAACCCCAGCGGGCTCAACGCGCACTGGACGGCGGGCACGCTGGCCTCGGAGTTCCGCCAGCTCCGCCAGGCGGCCATCCCCGAACCCCTGGCCGACCGGAGCGACCACGAAACCCCCTGCTGAACAACCCGGTTTCGCCCTCGCGCCCCGGTCGCGACGAGCTCGTCGTCGGGGTTATCCAGCTGTGATCTTTGTCCTTGACGCGTGCCGGCCGAGCCGTTCCCGTGTGGACGATCGACACCGATTTCGCGTACTCACGGTGTTCGTTCGTGCTGGCTGGGCAACCATTTTCGCGCCCAACTACTCCAAATGGACTTCACCGCTGCGCTGAATAGTGCATTTGGTACGGGGTGTGATCGTCGGAGAGAGCTAGGGAACACGGGGGTGTGCTTTATCTGTCCGTTACCGGTAGGGTCTGATCGGCTGGTTCGGGAAGACCCCGTTCCGGTGACACTGGCCGTTTGCTCCCGCAGAGTCGATACGGATGACTATTCAAGACGACATTGCTCGACCGTGGTTCCAGCCGGTGGTCCCGTCGGAGGCGCAGCAGGCGCCGCGGCCGGATCCCGGGCCGCCGACGACCCGCATCGTCGGTCAGCTGCCGTTGAACGAGGCGGTCCTGCCCACTCGACCGGCGTCGCCGCCCCCGATGGCGGATGCACCGGAGCGGGTGGAGGTCACCCAGCCCTACATTCCCGCGATCCGCGATGAGCGCCCTGAGTTCGCCAAGCTCCTCAACCCCGAGCCGTCGGCTGCTTCGCCGAGCGTGACGGGCCCGCAGCTGGCGGTCGCACCGCCGGAGGTCAGGTCGGAGCCCAAGCCCGCGCCCCGACCCGCTGCGCAGGCGCCTGCTGCGCCGGCGAAGAAGCGCAGCCTGGTGCGCCGCGTGGTGCGGCGGATCATCGGACCGGACCTGTTGCGCAAGGACCCGCCGAAGAAGCGGCGCTGACCAGGCGTCAACAGCGGTGGCCTACGGGCCGAAGTCGGGATCGACCGGCTGGTACGAGCGTTACGGGGACGAGGAGGTCACGCAGTTCCGCGGTGCGGAGCTGATGGC
>NZ_JBEOVY010000467.1:0-4994 GCF_040295745.1 Saccharopolyspora sp. NPDC002686 | reverse complement strand
CGGTCGTGAGCGGGGATGGTCGTAAGAGCGACCATCGCCGCTCACGACCTCCTCGCTAGTGGAGGCCTTCCAAGGCTTCTCGGACCGGGAGCAGTTTCGCTTCCGCTTCCGCGACTTCCAGGTCCGGGTCGGAGTCGGGGACGATTCCGCACCCGGCGAACAGCCGCACCTTGCCGCCGCTGCGCCCGGTTTCCTCGCCGGGCTCAGCGGCGTTCTCCACCTGGGCGCAGCGCAGGGCGATGCCGAGTTCGCCGTTGCCGCTGCCGTCCAGCCAGCCGACCGGCCCCGCGTAGCGGCCCCGGTCCATCCCCTCCAGCTCGCTGATCAGCCGCACCGCGTCCGGCGTGGGTGTGCCGCCGACGGCCGCCGTCGGGTGCACCGCAGCGGTCATGCGCAGGAGCGACGCGGCTCGGCCATCGGCGTCGCTGAGCTTGCCCTCGACGTTGGTGGCCAGGTGCATCACGTTGCGCAGCTGCAGCACCTCGGGCTCGTCGGGCACGGTGAGGTCGCTGCAGAACGGGCGCAGCTGCACGGCCAGGGACTCCGCGGCGTAGGCGTGCTCGTTGCGGTTCTTCTCCGAGGACAGCAGTTCCGCGGCGAGCTCTTCGGTGCTGTGGTCCTCGTGCGGCCAGATCGTGCCGGCCAGCACGCGGGAGCGGACCTCGTAGCCGGTCCGCTCCAACAGCAGTTCCGGCGTGGCCCCGACCAGCCCGTCGACGGCGAAGGTCCAGCAGGACGGGTAGCGGGCGGCCAGGTTGTGCAGCAGGAACCGCATGTCCAGCGGCTCCGAGGTGGTGGCCAGCAGGTCGTGCGCGAGGACGACCTTGCCCAGGCCACCGGGCTCCTGCATCCGGCGCACGGCTTCGGCCACCGCCTGCCGGTAGCCGGTGGCGGAGAGCTGACCGTCGCTGTAGGAGACGGTGCCGGGCGGGTGGACCGGTTCGTGCGGGGTGGGCTCGGCCGGGCCGTTGCCGATCGTGGTGATCCAGCGGACCCCGTCGCGTTCTCCGACCACGACCTCGGGGACCACCAGCACGGAGTGCCCCGGCTCGTCTGCGAAGGCCAGGCTGGCGAACGCCACCGGGCCGCACCCGGGCAGGCCCACCGAGTCGAAGACCTCGGTCCGCTCGCACAGCTGCTGCCACCAGTCGTCGGCTTGGGTGAAGCGGTTCGGGCCGTCCACTTCCAGGCGCGCTGCGCAGCCCCAGCCGACCAGCCCGGACCCGTCGCGGACCCAGCTCAGGGTCGACCCGCTGGGCAGCAGCTCAAGCAGCGGGCGGTCGTGTCGGGGGTCACCTGGTTCGAGCCGGCGTGTCCGGGCCACCAGCAGCCGCGATGTAGTCGCCACTCCTGGAGGGTATGCGGCGACCTCGATGAGATGGACGACACCGACGGCTCGATGAGGTGGACGACACGGAAGCCGCGCGGGGTCACCAGGGCGACGCGCTTACAATCGGTCACCGTGGCGAGCGACGCGGTGGTACCGGACGCGGCCGACTCGGTGACCGGATCCAGCACGGAAGGTGACCGACCGGTTGCGCGACCGGTGCGCCGCAAGGGCTGGCGTCGTGCCGCGCGCGGCGTGCTGATCTTCGGCGTGCTGATGACCGCGATGGGCCTGTCCATCATCATCGCCTGCTTCATCAACGACCGGACCATCGAGGAGTCCCGGGGCGACGCGGTCGCGGAGGTCGTCGACACCTCGCTGGTGCGGACCGCGGTGCGCTTCAACACCGACGAGGGCCGGGTCTACATCCCGCCGAACGGCGTCCTGTACCCGGCGGACCTGCAGACCGGGCAGCTGGTGCGGGTCGAGTTCGACTCGCGGAACCCCGACCTGGTCCGGGTGGCCGGGCGCAACGCGACGCTGTCGCTGCTGCCGGTGGGCAGCATGCTGGCCGTGCTGTGGGCGGTGCTGCTGCCGCTGTACTGGCTGTTCCGCCGCTCGGCGAACCGCTGAACGGGCTTCCCTAACCCGGTCGGGTGGTGTGACACTGGACTTGCCCGTCGGACGGCCGATGTGGATAGTCCCCGGCGCTGGGGTTCGGCACGGCCTGCGAGGTCGCCATGATGAACATCCGGGAATCGCGCGCGAGTGCAGCGGATGTGCAGCAGTGGGTGCTCGGCGCGCCATCTATGTCCACTGTGGATCGCTCAGTGCCCGGGGGAGTGCTCGCCTCGGACCTCTCCCAGTACTGCGCGATGTTGGGCGACGACGCGCTGGTGCTCGCGCACCGGTTGACCGAGTGGGGAGTCCGCGCGCTGGAGCTCGAGGAGTCCGCAGCGCTCACCGGGATCGCGCTGGACCTGCTGGAGCAGGCGCGGATCCTGCTGCACCGGGCCGGCGAGGTCGAGGGAGCGGGGCGGGACGAAGACCGCATGGCGTACTTCCGGGCGGCCGAGGACTTCCGCAACGTCCGCCTCGTCGAGATCGACTGCGGTCCGGGGCCCGGCGGTGACTTCCCCGCCACGATGGCCCGGCTCCTGCTGTTCGCGGCCTGGCGGTGCGCGGTGTTCGAGCGGTTGGCGGGCAGCACCGACGCGGTGCTGGCGTCCCTGGCGGCTGGCTCGCTGAACCGGCTCGCCCGGCATCGCGATCACGCGGCGCAGTGGGTGATCCGGTTCGGCGACAGCAACGCGAACTCGTCGCGGCGCATGGCCGCCGGGTTCCAGCGGGTGTGGCCGCTGACCGCTGAGCTGTTCGTCCCGCACCCGGTGGAGGCCTGGCTGGCGGACCTCGGATGTGCGGTCGATCCGGCGAAGGTGCGCAACGACGTGAGTAACGTGCTCGACGAGGTCTTCTCTGTGGCCCGGCTCCAGCGCCCAGAACCCGCCGACTTCGGCGAGTTCGCCCGCCCCGGTGGCCGCGACGGCGCGCACACCGGAGGGTTCGAGTTCTTGATCGCCGATCTGCAGTACCTGGCCCGGTCCGGCTGACCGGGTGCCCGGGCTTCTCCGAATGCGGGAAAATTCCGTGTTCCGGTTCGGTTACGCAGGCAGGGCGACCGGTCAGATTGAGTACTTTTCCCCAAGAACTCCGCGGGGAAACGGAGCAGAGTTGATCGGAGACGCTCGGGAACCTCGGTCCGGAACATCACGTCGGATCGAGATCCGCGGGTTGGGACACCGGTTTGGGCGGCTGCTCGCGGCCGAGTGGAAGGACAACTGGACGTGGACGGATTCTGGGTGCAAGTGCTGATAGCACTGGTCGCGGGTGCATGCGGGGCCGGAGTGGTGCTGGCGGCCAGCACCGGAAGACGCCGGACTGCGCCCGCTCCGCTGCCGCAGCAGCCCGCACCGGCGCCGCCTGTCCAAGCGCAGCTCGTGCAGGTTCGACCGCAGGACCGCTGGCTGCACGACGTCCGGCGCTGCGAGCAGGCGGTGCAGCGGGCAGCGCAGGCCGTGGAGGCGGTGTCCTCGGCCCAGGCGAGGCAGCAGCTGCACGCGGTGGTCCGCCGCATGGACGCCGAACTGCCGAACGTCCGCGCGCTCGCCGAGCTGGGGCGGGGCCTGACGAGCACGGGATCCGACGAAGAGGTCCTGCACCGCGTGCGGGGCCAGTTGGAGGATGCCGCGGTCCGCTTCGGCATGGTCACCGATCACGTCCTGGAGGCCGTCGTCGAACTCGTCGCCGACCCGGACTTGAACCGGGTCCACCACCAGGTCGTGGTGCTGCGGGACCAGTTCCCGCTCCTGCGCCCGATGTCCGCGGTCTTCGGCCCGACCTCGGAATCCGCGCCGGCCCGAACCCTCCTCCCCGCAGCCTGAAAGGCGAAAACCCAGCCACAATCGGTGATTTCAGCCGTGGGTGACGGCTTGGTGCCACCAGTCGTGCACGTCGGTGGCGGCTCCGGGGGCGGTCACCAGGAGTCCGTCCAGGGGTAAGGGGTTCGGTTCGCCCCGCCGGTCCAGGACCGTGGCGCCGGCTTCGGTGGCCAGCGCGAGCGCTCCGGCGACGTCCCACTCCTGGTAGGAGTCGAGCACCGCGGCCACCGCGTGCCCCAGCGCGACCTGGGTGATCGCCAGTGCCGGGGAGCCGAGCAGCCGCACGCCGACCTGGGCGCTGGCCGCGTTGGTGATGAACCGGTCCATGCCCCGCCACGGGCCGTTCTTGGTCAGCTCGGTGCACACGATGCCGCCGCGCGTCTCCCGTTGTTCACCCAGCCGCACCGGTGTTCCGTTCGCGCGCATGCCGCGGCCGCGGGCGGCGGCGTAGATCTGCGTGCGGTACGGGTCGGCCACCACGCCGACGACCGGGCCGTGCTCGTCGAGCATCGCGAGGCTGTAGGTGCACCAGGGAAGTCCGGCGACGTAGTTGGCGGTGCCGTCGACCGGATCGACCGACCAGCGGAACTTGGCCGTCCCGGCGCGGGCCGCCCAGTGCTCGGCGACGGTGGTCGGTGCCGCGTCGAATTCCTCGCCGAACACCGGGATTCCCGGGAATTCGTCGGCCAGCACCCGCCGGGTGTGCCGTTCGAGGGTGCGGCCGGTGTCGGTGACCCAGTCGAACGGGGACTCGGTCGGGGCGGGCTGCGCCCCGCGCCCGGCGGTCGCGATGATCACGTCGGCGGCGTCGTTGGCGAGTCGCCCGGCGACCTCGAACGCTCGCGAGACCAGTGCCGGGTCGCTCTGCGCGGGCGGGGTTGGCAGGACCGTCATGCCGCCCCAGGTTCCGTGCGGCGGGTGACCGGCGCGCAACGCCCAGGTGACCGCTGGTGGAGAGGCAGATCACGATTGCGAGCCACAACCACGCCAAGCCCGCCCCGATGCCACCAAAAGAACGTTTTCCCAGATGAACAGCGCCATCCGGAGTTATCAGGAAATCCGCACACCCTCGACGACCTGCGGCACTCCGCCTCCAGAACCTGCCTTCGGCATTCGTCTTTGATCTTTTGCTTGGATTCGCCGCCAGGCGAATAGCCCACCCTCTCAACCGGCACCGCCGCGGGTTCTCAGACGTCGCCTGGCGAGGACGGCCCGACTGCCGTGTATTG
>NZ_JBEOVY010000466.1:0-5125 GCF_040295745.1 Saccharopolyspora sp. NPDC002686 | reverse complement strand
GACGACTCCGCGTCCAGGTAGGCGGCCAGCGTGCGGACCAGGTCGCCGGGTTGGCCGCGCAGCGGGGCGATGAGGGCGCGGGCCGCGGGTTCGAAGGTGTCCGTGCGGGTCCACTCCAGCAGCAGCTGGGCCATGCCGAGCTGGTCGACGTGCAGGAAGCGGCCCGATTCGGGGCGGGTCCGGGCCAGCCGCGCGGCGTCGGTGGCCTCGGCGATCGTGGTCGCCAGCCCGTCGGCCTGCGGGTGCGGGCGGCCGACCCCCATGTGCGCGTCCAGGGTTCGCTGGAGCTCGCGGGCGACGGCGCGCAGCTGCGCGGCCAGCGACCGCACGCGGTCGGCCGTCGGCTCCTGCTCGAAGGTCACCCAGCCGGTCCAGCCGTCGCCGTGCTCGACCACCACCGCGTCGACGCCTTCGGCGTGCAGGACCCGTTCGACCTCCCGCGCCCGCGTGACGGTGTCCACTGTGGATTCGATGCCGATGCGGATGCCGATGTGCCAGCCGCCGAGGCTCCAGCCCGCGTCGGCCGCGCGGCGGCGCAGGTCGGCGGTCGGCTCGTCGTCCAGGCGCAGGAGATCGCCCAGCAGCGCGGTTTTGGACCTGGCGTCGCGTTCGAGTTCGAGCCGGTTGGCGAGCAGCCAGCGCTGCACCGCGGCAGCGGCGACCGACAGCGCCTGTGGCGCGGCGTCGGCGCGTGCGGCACTGCGCTCGGGCAGTTCGGCGGCCAGCCAGAGCGCCGGGCGTGCGGTGTCCAGGAGCAGCACCGGGTGTGCGAGCAACACGCCTTCGTCGAGCTGGGCGTTCTGCGGGACCGGTTCGTGCACGCGGACTTCATCGGCGTGGGGGAGTTCGCCGGTGATCAGCGCGCCGCTGTCGTCGAGCAGGGCGACCGATGCGTCGAGCAGCTCTCGCAGGGTCGCGACGACTTCTTCGGGCGGGCGGATGCGCGGGCCGAGCGCTTCGTGGGTGGCCAGCACCAGGTCCGCGCGGTCGAGCGTCGGTGCGGCCAGCAGCAGCCGGGCCGAGATCAGCAGGTCCAGCGGCGATGCGGTCGCGGTCAGCAACGGGACGCCGAGCCGTTCGGCGAGCAGGCGGGTGGTTTCCAGCAGGCCGTCGGCCGGCAGCAGCACCCCGGCGCCGCCGCTGTCCGCGACCCGGCGCAGCAGCGCGTCGATGCGCCAGTCGGTGGCGGGGATCGACTGCACCACCACGAGTTCACCGGGTTCGACGGAGCGGTCGGGTGCCATCGGCCGGACCAGCTGCACGACGCGGTCGACGTCGCCCGCCAGAACCCGCACCGACTCGCGCCACTCCGGCACCGCGAGCAGGCGGCGCACGCTGATGCTCACCGCACCTCCAGCAGGATCGGGTCGCTGTCGATGCCGAAGGCGCGCGGCGCCAGCACCGGCAGGCGACGGGGATCGGTCCAGAACGCGGCGGCGGGCAGCTGCAGGACAGCGACCTCGACGCCTTGGCGGATGACGTCGCACTGGACCGGCACACCGGTGCGGTGGTCGAGGACCGCGAGAACGTCCGGTGTGGACGCGACCGGCTCGCCGTCGCGCATCGCGAACAGGTACTCGTTCTCCATCTCCACCCGGAGCAGCGACCGGGTCCGGTGGTCCAGGACGGTCGCGCTGCCCTGGGCGAACCCGGTGGGGCCCGGCCGCCGCGACACCTCGACCACCCGGCCCTGCCCGAGCACCCGTCCGCCGGTGGCTTCCGCGAGGTCTTCGGGATCCGTCGAAAGCGCTTGTCCGCCCAGGGAAATCGCGGAGCTCACGGTTCCCGGGATCGCGCACTCAGCGAGCTCGGACGCCGGGATCGGGGCGAGCGCGAGGACCGCCCAGCCGCCGGAACCGGCGAGGAAGGCGCGCGCGGTCCGCTCCACCTCGGTCGAGGTCGCTTCGGCGAGGAGCAGCACCTGCCCACCGGGTTCGGCCAGCACCACGGGCGTCAATCCCCTGCCCGCGGCGGCGAGGGAGAGCTGGTCGAGCCGCGGCACTCCGCGCCCCGACAGGTCCGCGTCCACCACCGGCAGGCCCAGCTGGCCGCCCACGACCAGCGGCACGACCCCGTTGAGCCCGCCGACCTCGATCGACACCAGAGCGTCGGTGCTCCGGCCGGTCCACCGCTCGATCGCGGCGATCGCGGCCCGGAACTCCGCCCCGCTGGGCAACTTCTCGGCGAACACGGCGGTCGCCCCGATCACGCCGATCGGCACGACCTGAGCATCGACGGCGACCTCGTCGACCGGCGTGAGCGCGGCCTGATGACCAGCGCCGAGCCGCGCGCGCAGCAGAGCGGCGGCGGTGACGGTGTCGCCGCCACCACCGGACCCGAGCAGCGAAACGCCCCGCTCCAGCGCGGGCACGTCCGCAAGGCCGATGCGCACGCCAACAGCCTCCCCCATCAGCGCGAACCGAGCGCGGACGGCCTCAGCGAACGCTCTTGACCCGGTAGACCAGCACCCCGCCTAGGAGCGCGATGACGGAGGCGGCGGTGTACAGCACGGGGTAGCCGCCGAGGTGCGCGACGACCGGCGCGGCGACGACCGGTGCCAGCACCTGGGGGAGCGCGTTGGCGATGTTGATGACGCCGAGGTCCTTGCCGCGATCCAGCGCCTCCGGGAGCACCTGGGTGATCAGCGCGAAGTCGACGGACGTGTAGGCGCCGAACCCGATGCCGAGGACCAGCGCCGCGACGACCGCGCCCGTCCAGGTCTGCCAGCCCGCGAGCAGGAACCCGGCGATGGCCATGATCACGCCGGACCAGGCCACGAAGGCGCGTCGGTTGGCGATCCGGTCCGACCAGATCCCGGCGACCATCACCGAGATCAGCACGGTCACCGCGTCGATCACCGTCAGGACCAGCACACCGCCGCCCGGATCGGGCAGTCCCACCGCGTCCTGGAGGTAGAACAGCAGGTACAGCAACGTGATCGAGTTGCTCAGGTTGATCAGGAACCGGGTCAGCCACGCCCACGCGAAGTCGCGGTGGTGGGTCGGGTCGAGCCAGAACCCGGCGAAGAACGCGCGCCGGCTCCACGGCGGGCGCAGTTCCGCCGGCAGCACCCGGTCCCGCCGCAGCAGCACGTACGGCACCGGCGCGAGCAGGACGAACACCGCGCACGCGAGATAGCCGCCGACGATCCCGCCGCCCGCGACCGCGAGCCCGGTACCGGCCATGATCCCGATCGTCTGCGCGACACCGAAGTAACCGCCCGCGGTCCCGCGCTGCTGCTGCGGCACCTGGTCCGGGATGGCGGCGGACAGCGCGGCGAACGGTGCGTTCAGCGCGGTCTGCACCAGGCACCACCCGGCGATCATGCCCACCGCGTCCTGCGCTGCGGCCATCAGCAGCAACCCCGCGACTCCGCCGAGCGTGCCCACCGCGACCCACGGAATCCTCCTGCCGAAGCGGGAAGCGGTGCGGTCCGACAGCGCTCCCCAGATCGGGTTGGCCAGCATCGAGAACAGCGCGCCGATCCCGGCCGCCACCGCGAGCACGGCTTCCTTGCTGCCGGGGGAGAACGCGTCGGCCTGCTTCGCGAGCAGGATCTGCAGCGGTCCGTACCAGCCGACGAACGTGCCGACCGTGGCCAGCGAGAACGCCAGCACCCAGCGGATCGGTACCCGTTCGGTCGGTTCGCCGAGCCCGCCCGGGCCCGTGGTCATCGCGATGCTGCGATCTGGTCGCGGTACCAGCCGAACGACGTCTTCGGGGTGCGCCGCTGGGTCTCGTAGTCGACGTGCACCAGCCCGAACCGCTTGGTGCAGCCCTCCGCCCACTCGAAGTTGTCCAGCAACGACCACACGTAGTACCCGCGCACGTCCACCCCGACGTCCATCGCCGCGCGCACCGCGGCCAGGTGCTCGGAGAGGTACACGACGCGTTCCAGGTCGTCGCACTTGCCTTCGGCGTCGGCGGTGTCGTCGTAGGCGCAACCGTTCTCGGTGATCACCAGCGGGGGGAGGTGTTCGGCGTAGCGCTGGTGCAGCATCGTCAAGGTCTCGGTGAGCCCCTCCGGTGCGACTGCCCAACCGAACGCCGTGCGCGGGTACCCCTGCGGCGCGAGGACTTCGAGGGGAACCTCGCCCTCGGTGGACCGGACGGAGTTGATCGAGTAGTAGTTGACGCCCCACAGGTCCGGTGGGGTGTGGATGACCGCCATGTCGCCGTCCTCGACGAACGGCTCGATGAGCGGTTCGATCTCCGCGGGGTACCGGCCGAGCAGCACCGGGTCGGTGAACAGCTGGTTCTGCAGGACGTCGTAGAGCGCGGTCGCGTCGCGGTCGGCGCCCGAGTCCGTGTGCGGGCGTGCCGGGGCGTAGCTGGTGATCCCCATCAGCCGACCGCGTTCCCGGAGCACCCTCGCGCCGTGGCCGCTGGCCAGCAGCAGGTGGTGCACGACCCCGGCGGCCTCGTCCAGCGGTAGGGACAGCCCCGGCGCGTGCTCGCCGGTCACGTGCCCGAGCGCGAAGTGCTCGAACATCTCGTTGATCGTGGACCAGGTGCCGACCCGGTCGCCCAGCCGCCCGGCGACGATCTCCGCGTACTCGGCGAACCGCGCGACGGTGTCCCGGTCCTGCCAGCCGCCCGCGTCCTGCAACCACTGCGGCAGGTCCCAGTGGAAGAGGTTCACCGCCGGGCTGATCCCCTTGTCCGCCAAGGAATCCAGCAGTCGGTCGTAGAAGTCCAGCCCGGCCGGGTTCGGCTTGCCGGAGGCGTCGGGGACGACCCGCGACCAGGACACCGACAGCCGGTAGGAGTCGATTCCGAGGTCGGCCATCAGCGCAACGTCCTCGGCGAACCGGTGGTAGTGGTCGCACGCGACGTCGCCGGTGGAACCGTCCGCCGTGGTGCCCTCGGTGTGGGCGAAGGAGTCCCAGATCGACGGGGTGCGCCCGTCCTCGCTCGCAGCGCCCTCGACCTGGTAGGCCGCCGCGGCCACACCCCAGGTGAAGTCAGGTGGAAATCCCGTCATGAACCGCTCCTCCACGCCGCAAAAAACATGAAGATAATTCGGGTTCAGTCAGGGTGTCCTGGGCGGCGGTCCGAGTCAAGAGGTGAGTGCGTCGAGCTGGCCGGAATGGTGCTCGCGGGTGGTGGTAGCACGCGCCACCAC
>NZ_JBEOVY010000465.1:0-5127 GCF_040295745.1 Saccharopolyspora sp. NPDC002686 | reverse complement strand
GCCACGGTGAACGCGCCGGGCTGGAAGTCGCCGCTGCTGGTGAGCCAGCTCGGGCCGCCGGGCGGCAGGTCCACCGCTCGCCCCGCCGCTCCGCGCTGCACCGGATGACGGCTGCCCACCCGGTACGACACGTGGCAGACGGTCCACGACGGTTCCACCACGGCCACGGCCTGCGCCTCGCCGCCATCGGCGACCGTCAGGTGCACCGTCGCCCCGACCCGCTCGGCCAGATCGCGCAGCGCGGGCAGCGACGCCACGCGCAACTGCGGCAGCACCCGCCCGGCCAGCCACAGGACGCTCAGACCCAGCCGCACCTTCGAGCCCTCGCGGCGCACCAGGCCGCGGCGCTGCAGCGGTCCGAGCAGCCGGTACACGGCCGCGCGGCTGACGCCGATGGTCGCGGCCAGATCGCTGATCGTCGGCGCTTCGCTCTCCGACTCCGCCACCGCCTGCAGCAGGCTCAGCCCGCGCTCCAGCGTCAGCGAGCTCTCCTTGGTGCTGGGCTGGGCGTCGTGGAGCGCGCGGATCGGCTCCGGGGTGGTTGGTGGAGCCATCGCGTCACCTCCGAGCGGCGGCCAGCACCGTGCCGGTCACCTCGCCGAGCCCGACCACCGTTCCCCCGGGCCCCGGCGCACTACCCCGCAGTGTCACCCGGTCCCCGTCCTGGAGGAAGGTGCGCTGCTCGCCGTCCTGCAACGTGATCGGTTCGGCCCCGCCCCAGGTCAGCTCCAGCAGGCAACCGCACTGGTCGCGCTGCGGCCCGGACACGGTGCCGGAGGCGAACAGGTCGCCCGGGCGCACCGTCGCGCCGTTCACCGTCAGGTGCGCCAGCTGCTGCGCGGGCGACCACATCATGTGCTCGAAGCGCGGCCGGGACAGCACCGTCTCGTTGCAGCGCACCTCGAGCCGCAGGTCCAGCCCCCATGGCTCGGTCTCCACCAGGTAGGGCTGCAGAACGTGGTCCGGGCCCGGCAGCGGGATCCGGGCCTGCTCGAAGGCCGCCAGCGGGGTGATCCAGCCGGCGATCGAGGTGGCGAAGGACTTGGCCAGGAACGGACCGAGCGGGTCGGACTCCCAGGTCTGGACGTCCCGCGCCGACCAGTCGTTGACCAGCGCGACGCCGAACACGTGCTCCGCGAAGTCCGATGTGGACACCCGGGTGGCCGGTTCGCCGCCGCAGACGAACCCGACCTCCGCCTCGAAGTCCAGCCGCCTGGTCGGGCCGAACGCGGGGTGCAGGTCGCCGGCGGCCTTGCGCTGCCCGCTCGGCCGGTGCACGTCGGTGCCCGAGACGTACACCGTGCCGGAGCGGCCGTGGTAGGCGATCGGCAGGTGCGACCAGTTCTCCGGCACCGGCGCGGCGGCGCGGCGGAAGATGCGGCCGACGTTCTCCAGGTGGTGCCGCGAGGCGGAGAAGTCGACGTAGTCGGCGACGGTGAACGGCAGCACCAGGGTGTGCCAGTCGGTGCGCACCAGGTTCGCGCCCGCCGGTGCGCGATCGGCGTCGACGATCTCGACGAGCCGCTCGCGCAGCTCCTGCCAGCGCTCGCGGCCCGCGGCCAGCAGCGGATCGAGGGAATCGCCGGAGACCAGCTCGGCGAGTCGAGGTCCGAGCGCCCCGGAGATGCCGCGCAGCGGCAGCGCGTGCCGACCGACCCGCACCGCGACGACGGGACCGTTGCCGGTCACCAGCACCCCGTAGGGCAGCGTCTGCGGGCCGAACGGCTGGTCCGGGGCGAACTCGGGATCCTCGATCCAGGTCAAAGCAACCCCAATCCTTCCAACTCGGCGATCGGGTCCTTCAACGATCGTGCGCCGTAGGAGGCGAAGACGTCGCGAACCGCTTTGGCCGCGTCGTCGGACAGCGCCCGGGCCTCGGCCGCGAGCGCGGCGCCGTCGGTGCTGGCCAGCGCCTCGCGCACGTCCTTGCCGGACAGCGAGCGAGCGGTGGCGACCAGCAGGTTGAGGAAGCCGTGGTGGGTGAACCCGGTCTCCGGGTCGGTGCCGCGCACCGCGTAGTGCAGGCCGGTGGTGGCCTTGAACGGCACCTCGAGGCTGGCCGCGACCGCGAGGAAGTCGTTGACCACGTCGACCGAGGGCACCGATTCGGCGGTCGGACCTCCGCAGCGCAGCTTCGGCCAGCAGCCGTGCTCCGCCACCCGGCGGATGCCGTCCAGCCAGCCGTCGCCGCCGCGCCGCGGCTCGACGACCCGGATGATGTCCTCGGGCACGAACTCCGACACCCGCTCCAGCCAGATGTCGTCGACGTCCGACGGCGCGGGCATCTCCACCATCCGCAGCGCCAGCAGCTCCTGCCTGCCCTCGATGATCGACAGCGCCTTCGGCACCCCGCCCAGGCCGGTGTCGCACACCAGCGAGAGCGGCACCGGGGCGCTCGGCTTGACCTTGGCCAGCTCGGTGATCAGCTCGGCGAGCCGCGAGGCCTGGCACAGGATCGGCCCCAGCAGTCCGGTGAAGGCACCGCCGCGCGCGTCGAGGTGGTCCGCCACGACCTGGGGAACGGCCGGTGTTCCCGGTGGGAACAACGCGGCGTCGTCAACCAGACGGGCGAACAAGGGCGGGATGCCGCGCGGACCGGGCGCGCGAAGCTCAACAGCGCTTGACACGGCTGACACGCTAATGCCGTATCGCCCAGTGAACAAAGGTGCCCGATAAACGGACGTCCGGCGGGGTCATGAGCGCCTCCCTCGCCTGGTTCGAACCTCATCATCCACCGGGCACCGACCAGGGCCGACGACCCCCTCCCACCACCGGCGACGATCGGCTCCCGCAGCAGCGTCCCAGCTGGTAGTAAGGGGACGTCGGCGAAATCGGGTCGAGATCCCCCGACCAGACGACTTCCGCACCCCGCCCTGATAAGTTAGGGTTGCCTAAGTTGGAGGTGAGCGGTGAGCGAGACGACGACCCGGAAGCCCGCCACGCCCAGCCCGGCGGAGCGGGCCAGGAGCATCGCCAAGCGAGGCGGCCGGGCCGCGCTCCTGCCGTCCAGCGAAACCTCGGTGCGCGTCGCCCCGCTGCTGCACCACGTGCACGCGGACGGCTCGGCCACCGTGCTGCTGGCCGACGACCACCCGCTGATCGCCGCCGCCTGGCAAGCCCCGCGCAGCGAACTCGCCGCGGTGCTGGAGATCGCCGACCCGACGCCCGTCCGGCTCCGCGAACCGGTGCGCGGCCTGCTGTGGCTGACCGGCTGGGTGAGCCTGCTGGAAGGCGACGACGCCCGCGCTGAAGTGCTCGCGGTCGCCGAGGAGCGCCCGGACCCGCGGCTGCTGGACGCCGGGCACGGCGCGACCGTGCTGAAGCTGGAGTCGGCGTCGCTGGTGCTGGCCGACTCCGAGGGCACCAGCTCGGTGGACGTGGCCGACTTCCAGGCCGCCGCGCCCGACCCGTTCTGCATGCAGGAGGACTCCTGGCTGCGCCACCTGGAGCTGTCCCACCGGGACGTCGTCGGCCTGCTCGGCCGGCACCTTCCGGAGCAGCTCCGCGGCGGCCACGTCCGCCCGCTCGGCCTGGACAAGTACGGCCTGCGCCTGCGCGTGGAGTCCACCGACGGCGACCACGACGTCCGCCTCGCCTTCTCCCGCCCGGCGACGACGACCGAACACCTCGGAGCCGAACTCCGCCGCCTCGTCGGCTGCCCCTTCCTCGCGCAACAGCGCTCCGCCTGACCCGGAGCGACGTCAGTCGTCCTGGACGGTCTCGGAGTCCAGGGGTTCGAGGCGGTGGATCCGGCCGCTGCGGAAGCGCAAGCCGTGAGCGCCAGGGCCGACCAGCATCGCCTCGTCGACGCCGCCCCGGCGGGTGATCATCCACAGGAACGAGCGCGCCACCACGGCAGCCCGGCCGGGGCTCGTCCCGTCGACGAACCGCACCTGGAGTCCACCCGGGTCGCAGTGCCGCAGCTCCACCAGGACGCCGTCGCGCACGCCGAGCAGGTCCGCCGAGCCCACGGGTCCGTCGAGCGCCTCGAACCCGCGCACCGCCTGCAGCACGCGCACCGCGCGTTCGGTGTCGGCCGCACCCCACACGAACACGTCCATGCCCACCTCCGCCGGGCCGTCACCGATCCGACGCCACCACCCCGCGGGCCGTTCCGGAGCAGGTTTCCCGGTATTGCCAGACGGTTCCACCCGTCCAGGTAGGTTCGTTCGGGTGAGCACCCTGCGCGCCTGGCTGGCCCCCACCCGCCCCGGCGATCCCGCCGCGATCACCGATCGCCGGGAGCGCAAGGCGATCATCGTCGAGCTGGTCGTGGTGTTCACCGTGACCCTCGGCCTGTCCGGTCTGCAGAGCCTGCTGTCCCTGCTGGACGCACTGCTGCGCCCGGAACCGCTGGCCGACCAGCACGCCGCGATCAACGTCCCGCGCGCCGAGCTCGGACTGCTCGACATGTTCCAGCAGCTGGTGAGCGTGACCCGGCTGATCGCCTGGGGCGCGCTGGGCGCGTTCCTGCTGTGGCGCAGCGGAGTGGCGCTGTGGCGAGTCGGTCTCGACCGCTCCCAGCCGGCGCGGGACTTCTTCCGCGGCATGGGCCTGGCCGCGCTGATCGGCATCCCCGGCCTGGGCCTCTACCTGACCGCGCACGCGCTCGGCCTCAGCCTGACGGTCCAGCCGTCCACTTTGGACGACGCATGGTGGCGCGCCCCGGTCCTGACGCTGGCCGCCTTCGGCAACTCCTTCGCCGAAGAGGTCCTGGTGGTGGCCTACCTGCTGACCCGCCTGCGGCAGCTGGGCTGGTCGGAGAACCGCGCGCTGTGGTTCTCGGCGGTCCTGCGCGGCAGCTACCACCTGTACCAGGGCTTCGGCGGGTTCGTCGGCAACGTGGTGATGGGCCTGGTCTACGGCCGGATCTGGCAGCGCTCCAACCGCCTCTGGCCGCTGATCGTCGGCCACGCCCTGATCGACGTCGTCGCCTTCGTCGGCTACGCAGCCCTCCGCGGCCGAGTCGGCTGGCTCCCGTAACCCCGCAAATCAACGAGGTTTTTCCACCCTCGTCCTGCATAGCGGTGCCGGTAGCGGAACCTCAGCGCCCGCCTGGACTCCGGGTGCCAACCCTTATGTATGCCAATACACGGCGGGTTGGCCGTCCTCGCCAGGCGAACGCTG
>NZ_JBEOVY010000464.1:0-5128 GCF_040295745.1 Saccharopolyspora sp. NPDC002686 | reverse complement strand
GGCGATGGTGGCTCTCACCACCATCGCCGCTCACGAACCGGGTCAGCCGAGGATGCGCCGGGCGTCGCGTTCCGGGTTGACCAGCAGTGCGGTGGCGATGCCGCCGACCACGACGGCCAGGCCGAAGACCTGGAAGGCCAAGGCGAATCCCTCGCCCGGCGACGGCGCGACGTCCACCAGCCAGCCGGTCAGCGCCGGGGCGAACAGCCCGGACGCCGACTGCAGCGCGAGGAAGACGCCCAGCGTCCCGGCCTGCTGGGCGGGCGGGCAGATCTGCGACACCGCCGCGTTCGCCAGCGGCAGCGCGACCGTTCCGACGCCGTACCCGAGCACCACCGCGGCGATCGCCAGCGTCGGCGATGCGAGGTACGGCAGCAGCGCGAGCAGCAGACCGCCGATCAGCAGCCCGACCGCGGGGACCAGGCCGCGCTGCACCCGGGCGCTCGAACCGGCCGCCACGCGCCGGTCGCTGAACCACGAGACCACCAGCATCGCCGTCATGCCCGAGATGCTCGGCAGGCCGAACATCGCCCCGGCCTGCAACCGGTCGATGCCCAGCCCGACCTCGAAGTAGGACGGCAGCCAGGTCAGGATCACCGACACCAGCCCGTACATGGTGAAGGTGCCGATGACGCAGCCGACGAAGGTGCGGGACAGCGCGATCTTGCGGAACGGCACCCGCTGCACCACCGGCGCGGCATCGACCTTGCGCCCCAGCGGTGCGGCGAACGGCCCCTGCCGTCCGATCAGCGCCCACGCCAGCGCCCACACAACTCCGGCCAGTGCCAGGACCACGAAGGACGCACGCCACCCCCACACCGCGACGATCAGCGCGAGCAGCGGTGCGATGGCGATCTTGGCGATCGACGCGCCAGAGGACAGCCACGCCGACGGGAAGCTGCGCTTCTCCTTCGGGAACCACTCGAACGCCCCGGCGTTGGCCAGCGCGCCCGACGGCCCTTCGGCCGCGCCGAGCCCGATCCGGCTGATCAGCAGGGTGGCGAAGCTGGCCGACACCAGCACCGGCACCATCGTCAGCGACCACAGCGCGGCCAGCGCGAACAGCACCCACTTGGTGCGGACCCGGTTGCCGATGAACCCGACGGTCAACCCGGTGATGCTGAACAGGAAGAAGAAGGCGCTGCCGATGAACCCGACCTGCGCGGAGGTCAGCCCGAGCTCCTCCTTCAGCGGTTGGGCGGCGATGCCGAACACCGTCTTGTCGGCCCAGTTGACCACGATGAACAGCACCAGCATGCCGGTGATCACCCAGGCCATCACCGGCCGGTGTACCGGCGCTGCGGTGCTGGGTGCAGCTTCGTGCACTCTGTCGACGGACATGCGCGGTCCCTTCGGCGGGAGTGGGAGTGGTGATCGCGGTACCGGGCGATCGGGTGATATGCGGCGAACCGCCGCCCGCCCATTGAACGAGACCTGGATCACACCGTCAAAGAGCTAGCCGCTAACGCACCGATAGCCCACCACTATGGACAGCACACCTGGCGAAAATGGCTTCGTTTCAACTTATTTCGCAGAACAAAGCACAAGAACGGTCCCATCGGCCGTGTTCGGCCACCACCCGGGGAGGACCCGCTCGACGAAAGTCGTGATGCCGATGGCACAGCACCGCACCGGCTCCGCGATCAGGGCTCGAGGACCGATCAGCCGATGAGCGTTCACCCCTTCGGCACAACCTCGCGGCCTCCCAGTGTTCGCCTTCCCGACCACGTCTGGTGGTTCACAACGTGATCTCCATCGGGCAAGGTCGAGCGCCGAGTTGTGTGGAGGTGACGGGGTTTGGGCCAGTTCAACCGCGGTGAGCGGTTCACCGCAGTGACGACCGGTCTGCTCGTGGCACTGGTCCCAGCGCTGGCGCTGGGCGGCGATGCCCTGGTGCAGGAGGTCGACAGCGCCCGCGCGGCACCGCAACTGCCGCCGGGCGTGGGGATCAACGGCGAACTGCCCGCCGAGGAGGAGCTCAGCCCGGAGTTCCTGGACGAGGTCCGCACCGAGCAGGACCTGGCCGACCGCGCCGAACCCGCGGACCTGGGCCCGACCGGTCAGCTCGGCATCCCCGGCACGGTCCTGGCCGCCTACCAGCGCGCCGACCGGACGTTGGCCGCCACTGCTCCGAGCTGCGGTCTGCACTGGTCGGTGCTGGCCGGGATCGGCCGCATCGAGTCCCACCACGCGCGGTCCGGCCGGGTGGACACCAACGGCAAGACCGTGTCGCCGATCCTGGGGCCCCGGCTGTCCGGCGGACCGGGGATCGCGGCCATCGCCGACACCGACGGCGGAACGCTGGACGGCGACGTGACGTGGGACCGCGCGGTCGGCCCGATGCAGTTCATCCCGTCCACCTGGCGAAGCCACGCGGCCGACGGGAACGGCGACGGCGCCCGCGACCCGCACAACGTCTTCGACGCGACCCTGGCTTCGGGCCGGTACCTGTGCGACGGCGGCGGCAACCTGCGCGACCGCGCCCAGCTGGCCGCGGCGATCTTCCGCTACAACCACTCGCAGGAATACGTCCGCAACGTGCTCGCCTGGGCGGACGCCTACGCCCGCGGCGTCATGCCGACCCCCAACGACACGAGCATCCCGCGGGACGCCGCGCTCCTCGCCTACGCACCGGGCTTCCCGCCCGGCGCCCCACCACCGCCCAACGCTCCGCAGGTCGCCGGAGCCCCGGTACCCGCCCCGGCCCCAGGAGCGGCTCCTGGCCCTGCCCCGGCGAGCCCGCCAGCCCCCGCGCCTCCGCCACCGGGCGACGCTCCCCCGCCCCCGCCGCCGAACGACCCACCGCCACCGCCACCTCCGCCGCCACCGACGACGGAGCAGCCTCCCCCGCCCTCGGAACCACCGCCCCCGTCGGAGCCGCCACCACCGAGCGAGCCGCCGCCGACGTCGGAACCGCCACCCAGCTCGGAGACACCGGCGACCACCACCGCAGAGCCGACTCCGACCGCGCCTGCCCCGTAGGCGCTCGGCAGTCGAGCACGGCCGGTCCCGGGTGATACTGGGCCGATGGGAGTTCCCCTGCGCACCTGGGCGGCCGCGGTCGGCACGTCTCCCGCCTCGAGCTACTGGGAGTCGGCGCCGACCGCGAGCGTCGCCACCGCGGTCGCGCGGCGCTGGCAAGGTTCCGCCGGGTGGGACCGGGCGCTGCGGATCCTCCCGGACGGCTGCGCAGATCTGGTGTGGGACGGCCGTGAACTGGCCGTCGTGCGCACCATCGACGCGCCAGAACGGCGCGCGCTACCGGCAACGGCGAAACCATCGGGCGTGCGACTGCGGTGCGGGGCAGCGGGCTCCGTGCTCGGGACAGCGCTGTCCGAGCTCGCCCCAGGAACGACGCGGCTCGTCGACCTGTGGGGCAGCCGAGCCGCGCAGGCCGAGGAGCTGCTGGCCGAGTCGCCCCGTTCCGCCCAGCTACCGGTCCTGGAAGCGCTCGTCGCCGAACGCCTCCGCGACAACCGACCCGACTGCTCGGCCCTCCGGGCCGCGCACCAACTCCGGGACGCAGCGGCGAAACCCGCGGACATCGCCGCCGGGCTCGGCATCAGCGAACGCGGCCTGCGGCGGCTCCTCCGGCACGAGACCGGCTTGAGCCCCAAGCAGCTCCAGCGGGTCCACCGCTTCCAGCACTTCCTCACCCGCCTGCCCGCGCTGGCGCTGGGCACCGCGTCGCTGGCCGCGGTAGCCGCCGATCTCGGCTACGCCGACCAGTCCCACCTGGGCCGGGAGTGCCTCCGCCTGTCCGGATCATCGCCTGCGGTGCTGGTCCGCAGCTGGGCGCGCCAGGACCGGCTGGCCGAAAAGTTCCAGACACGCCATCGCCGACCGGAGAAACTCGGCGAACATGACGACCGATCCCGGTGAACCCACCCCGTTCCGCCTCACCATCGCAGTCCGCAGCGACGACCTGGACGTCAACGGCCACGTCCGGGGCCCCGCCTACTTGGCCTACGGCGACCACGCCCGCTGGGCCTGCCTGGCCGCAGCCGGCGTCGACCCCGAACGACTGCGCACCCACCACGGCCTGGGTCCGGTCAACCTCGAAACCACCATCCGCTACCACCGGGAACTGCTCCCGCTGAGCGAGGTCGAGGTCACCTGCGAATTCCACTGGGGTCAAGGGAAAACCAACCGGGTGCGGCAAGAACTCCGCCAGCCGAACGGCCCCCTGGCGGCCGAAATCCGCAGCACTTCAGGACTTCTGTGCCTGACGCGCCGCCGCCTGGCCGAGAACCCGGCCCACTACTGGCGCCTCGAAGCGACCGACCCCCGCCTCCTCAACCTCTGAGAATCACCGCTCCCGGTTCCAGAAGTGGTGCACCAGGCCGCTTTTCGTGGTCGTGGACTCGATCGCGAAGCGGTCCTGGACTTCCTCCAGCCCGTCCCAGATCGAGACCCCGCGGCCGAGGACGATCGGGACGGTGACCAGGTGCATGAAGTCGATGAGGTCCGCCTGCAGGAACTGCCGGACGGTGGAGGCACCGCCACCGATGCGGACGTCCTTGCCGCCGGCCAGATCTCGGGCGCGCTCGAGCGCGTCCGCGGGCGTCGCGTCGACGAAGTGAAAGCTGGTGCCGTTGTCGAAGGAGATGGTTTCGCGGGCGTGGTGGGTCAGCACCACCACCGGGGTGCGGAACGGCGGTTCGTCGCCCCACCAGCCCCGCCACTCCTCGTCGGTCCACGGGCCGGTCTGCGGACCGAACTTGCCGCGGCCCATGATCTCGGCCCCGATGCCCTGCCCCCAGGTGCTGGTGAGCGCGCGATCGAGGGTGATCGGGTCGTCGACGGCGTGCACCCCCTCGATGACCCGGCCGTCGAAGTGCTGGAACAACCGCTCGGCACCCCCGATCGGCTTGTCGAGCGTGATCGTCTCCCCTGCGCTGTACCCGTCGAGGGAGACGAAGAAGTTGTGCACTCGGGTCCTGGCCACGCGCCACCTCCGGACAGTGTTGACCGACTGGACCCGAACCCTACAACCATCCGATTGCAATTTGCAATCGGTTTTACGAGCAACCCTGCCTGGTGCGATGCGGCGTTCATCCGACCTGAAAACGGCCGACGGGCGCCCCAAAGCCCCGGGCGGGGGGAGTAGCGCCCCTCGGGCGCGGCT
>NZ_JBEOVY010000463.1:0-5132 GCF_040295745.1 Saccharopolyspora sp. NPDC002686 | reverse complement strand
AGTCCCCCGCCCGGAGTGCTGACCGGGCGGGGGACTGCGGTTGGTGTCAGCGTTGTTCGGGTAGTGGGCGGTTGAGCCAGTCGGTGTAGAAGGTTTCGAGATCTGGGAGGAAGTCGAAGACGATCGGGAAGCCCGGGGGTGCTGCTTCCACTTCGAGCAGGGTCGTGCAGCCCGGGCAGAGGAACTCCCGGATCTCCATCCACTCCGGGTCGCAGGCGAGGCGGCCCGGGTAGATCTCCTCGATGCTCTCCCGGTCGCCGCGGACCCGGATCAGCGCGTCGAGCTTCCAGTTCTGCCGGTAGTCGCCGAATTCCTGGCCGCAGTCGCACTTGACGATCCGGCCGTGCTCGGCCTGCACGATGTAGAGGTGCTCGCCGATCGGCAGCAGGATCTCCTCGGGCCAGTCGACGCGTTCCTGCAGGATCGCGCGGTAGACCTCGAAGCGGTCGTCGTCCTTGTAGGAACTCATGATCGTCCTGGTCGCCGGCCAGGGCAGGCTTCCGTCGATGAGGTCCGCGACAGTGGTCTTGTCGTAGCTGGGCATGAGCTCTCCCAATCCGGTGGGGCGGGCGCGGGTCAGCGGTCGGAGCGCGGGGCGAACTCGAAATCCGCTGGTAGTGACCAGAACTCGCGCATCTCGGCGGCGAACCGGTCGGACATCGTCATGCTGTCCCGGTACATCTCGCGCACCTCGACGGCGAAGTCCTGGTCCACGACCCGCTGGCGCTGCTGCGCGATCCACTCCCGCGCCGGCACCGCGTTCGCCGACCGGTCCTCGCGGATCCGGCGGCGCCGGGCTGCGGTCCGCTCCGCGTCCACCGCGCAGCTGCGCGCACCGGACTGCACTACGACGCCGTACACCGCTTCTGCCGACTGCGCCGTCACGTAGCCGTTGGCGACATCGCGGGCCACCGAGTCCGCGTCCCGTTCGAGCGGGTCGCCGTAGCCGCCACCGCCGTTGTAGGAGTGGGCGAACACGTCGCCGTCGCGCAGGGGTTCGGCCAGGTACGGCCCCTCCACCACGTTCGGCGACCCCGGGAGCAGCTTCTCGATGTCCGTCTCATGTGGATCGTCGCCCAGCGAGTGCGGCAGCGGGGCGCGGTTCGCGGCCAGGTCCTTGATGTTCGCGTCGTGCGAGGCGTAGTGCAGCTGCACGGTCGGCGCCGGGTAGCCGCCGCACATGCCCGCGTTGTCGAACACCCGGCTGGAGTGCTCGGAGGTGGCGATGATGAGCTGCGGCGTCTGGTTCACCACCCACAGCGACTCGAACCCGGTGCCGCCGCGGTACCGCCCGTAGCCACCGGAGTTCGGGCTGATGGTCCGTCCCAAGTAGACCATCGGCATGTCCTGCTCCCAGATCTCCATGTTGCCCATGTCGGATTCCGGGTTCCAGCCCACGTAGGCGGTGTCCAGACCGTCCTTGATCGCCAGCGCCCCGCTGCCCGCGGCAGCGCACTCGAACAGGGCGATGCCGAACATGCTGCCGTACTGGCTCTGCCCACCCATCTCGATCATCGGGCTGTTGACCTGGCCGACGAACACCTCCTCCTTGAAGCCGCGGCCCAGGAACCCGCGGCTGAGCATCCGCTGGAAGCAGCCGAAGGCGGGCAGCAGCAGCGCCCACGAGGTGGCCGTCGCCGCCGTCTCCACCTGCGGATTCGTCCAGGTGCCCGGTGGCAGGTTCATGCCGGTGGCCAGCCACGCCCCGTCGTTGACCTTGCCGTCGAAGTTCATGTGCTGGGTCAGCGTCACGAACAGCCCACCGTCCATCCCGGCCGGCGTGCAGTTCATCGAGTGGTAGCCCCAGGAGTTGGTGCCGTCGAAGTCCAGGTGCAGCTCGCCTGCGGCGGAGATCTCCATCTCCATCGGGATCGCGTACAGCCAGTTCTTGTTGCCCAGCGGCAGCACGCCCTGCTTGCCCTCGGTGACGTGGCCGAAGAACGTGTGCCCGCGGTAGCGGCCGGGGACGGTGAGCTGGCGGACCCGGGCGAGCTGCGCGCGGCGGCCCTCCTCGATGAACTCCTTGGTGGCCTGCTTGTAGTAGTCCACCCCGATCTGGTCGACCAGCTCCAGCAGCTGCTCGCGGACCTCCAGGCAGGCCGCCACCTTCGCCTTCTCGTCGAGCACCCAGTAGATCGGCATCCGCAGGTTGCGCTCGAGGCGGATCAGGTAGTCGCGGCGCAGTTCGTCGTTCTCGCCGACCTTCTCCGCGCAGACCATCAGGCCCTCGGTGAAGCGCTCCTGGGACAGCGCGACGTCACCGCCCGGGGTGATGCCGCCGACCTCCAGCTCGTGGCAGACCGCCGCGACCCAGCCGATCAGCTCGTCCTCGTGGAAGATCGGGATCACGTCGATCACGTCCGGCGCCTGCACGGTGCCGATGAACGCGTCGTTGTTGGCGAAGATGTCGCCGGGCCGGATCTTCGGCGAGTCCTCGTAGTCGTTCTGGATCATCCACTTGATGAACCGGCTCGCGGTGTGGACGTGCACCATGATCCCGGTGGACAGCGCGATCGCATCGCCTTCCGGCGTGTAGATGGCGACCACGCTCTCGCCGACCTCGCGCACCCCCGGTGAGGCGGAGATCCGCCGGGCCATCTCCCGGGCGGAGACCACCATCGAGCGGAGCTTGATGTGCAGGCTCTCGTACTTCATCGGGTCCTGGTCGCGGAGCTCCAGCTTCTCCACGCCCGAGTAGCAGCCGGTCTCCTCGAACAGCCGCTCGCCGTCGAGCAGCTTGTCCTTCAACGTCTTCGCAGCGGTCTCGGTCTTCTCAGCAGCAGACATCGAGTCTTCCTCGTTCTCGCCGAAGGGTTCGCTCACGCGTGCTCGTAGTGCAGGATCGTCCACTCGTCGACCCGCACCCGGTCCCCGGCGGGGATGACGAGGGTGGTCGCGGGGTGCTCGATCACGGCCGGGCCGGCGATCTCGTTGCCGGGGCGCAGCAGGTCCATCTCCCACAGCGCCGCGTCGTGCCACTGCCGCCCGTAGTACATGGACCGGGTGCCCTTGGACGCCTCGCTCGGCGGGGTCTTGCCCTCCAGGGGCTTCCGGGTCAGCTGCGGCTTGATCTTGTCGACCTTCGCCAGCAGGCCGAGCTCGGTGATGCTGTGCCCGGCTTCGCTGTACTGCGCGACCGGCCGGTTGATCGCGGTGTAGAGCCGCTCGAACTCCGCGACCATCGCGTCGAGATCGCCGTCCGAGCCGATCTCCTGCAGCTTCAGCGGAACTTCGACGTCCTCCAGCTGGCCGGTGTAGCGCATCATCGCGAACATCTGCAGCTCCACGTCGGCGGGATCGTGGCCTTCCTCGGCCATCTCCCGCCGGGCCGCGTCCTGCAGCGCCTGCCACACGGCGTTGATCTCGGCGGCCACTCCCCCGCGGTGCTGCTCGTCGCCGTCGGGCGGCAGCGCCAGCTGCACCGAGCGGCTGTAGCGCCGCAGGTAGTCCGCGGTGGTGCAGCCGAACGCCGAGAACGCGGCGGCGAACGGGAAGGTGAGGATGCTCTTGAAGCCCAGCCCGCGGCTGTACTCGGCCATGTGCAGCGGACCGGAGCCGCCGTAGGCCATCAGCGAGTACTCGGTGGGGTCGACGGCGCGGGCCGAGACCATCTGCCGGATGGCTTCCCTGGCGTCCATCTCCAGGAGGTTCGCCATGCCTTCGGCGGCCTCGTACAAGTCGATGCCGAGCGGGTCGGCGACCTTCTCCTTCAGCACCTGCTTGGCCTTCTCGACGTTGAGCTTGACCTTGCCGCCGAGGAAGTAGTCGGGGTTGAGCCGCCCCATCACGACGTCGCAGTCGCAGACGGTGGGCTCGGTGCCGCCCATGTCGAAGGCGACCGGGCCGGGTGTGGAACCGGCGCTCTCCGGGCCGAGGCTGACCTTCTTGGTCAGCGGGTCGACCTTGATGATGGTGCCCGCGCCCGCGCCGATGGTGTCCATCGCGATGGTCGGCAGGTTCAGCTTGAACCGGGCGAGCGTGGGCTCGTTGTCGATCGGGACGTTGCCCCTGGTGATGGCGCTGATGTCGAAGCTGGTGCCGCCCATGTCGCTGACCACCACGGAGTCCGCGCCGATGATGTCGCCGACGTACTTGGCGCCCAGGATTCCGCCCACCGGGCCGGAGATCATGGTTTCGTGCAGCCTCGGGTAGCGCACGCCGGCCAGCCCGCCGTAGGACAGCACGGTCTGCACGCCGTAGCGGAAACCCTGGTCCTGGCAGGCCTTTTCCACGCCGATCAGCTGCTCGCGGCTGCGGTCGGCGGCGTAGGCCTCGATGACGACGCTGTTGAGCCGGGACTGCTCGCGGACCACCGGCCGCACCGCCGAGGAGAGGTAGATCGGCAGTTCCACCCCGTGCTCGGCGAGCGCGGTTCGCGCGATCTCGGCGATCTTCCGCTCGTGGGAATCGTCCACATAGGAGAACACGCAGCACACGCAGATCGCCTCGACGCCCTGCTCGAGCAGGTCTTCGACGGCGCTGACCACTTCGTGCTCGTAGACCGGCGCGACTTCGTTGCCGAACTGGTCGATGCGTTCGGTCACGCCGTGGACGAGGTTGCGCGGTACGAGCGGTTCCGGGTGCTCGTGGGTGACCGCGTGCAGCCGGTCCGGGTAGGAGTACCCGGCCCAGGCCTGCAGGCCGCGCCCCATCAGCACGGCGTCTTCCATGCCGCGCGTGACCAGCAGCCCGACGCGCCGCCCGGTGCGGGACAGCAGCGAGTTGAGCATGCCGGTCCCGGAGTACAGCACGACCGCCAGCTGCTCGAAGGTCTCGCGGGAGGCCAGGCCCCACTGCTCGGCGGCGTCGGCGGCGGATTCCAGGAAACCGATGGATTCGTCGTGCGGTGTGGTGGAGGCCTTGCCCACCGCGAAGTGCCCGTGCTCGTCGACGAGGAGGGTGTCGGTCATGGTCCCGCCCGCATCGATGCCCAGCACGAGAGGTCGGAATTCGTTCACAGGCTTTCCCCTTCAGGTGTGCGCCGACCCGGCAACCCCAAGATCTACGCACTGCGCAGTCGATTAAAGGTTCAGCTATGCCGAGGTCAGGGAACGGACAGGACGATCTTGCCGTTGGCCTGGCCGGTGCGCAGGCGGTCGGCGGCTTCCACCGCCCGGTCGAACGGGAAGACC
>NZ_JBEOVY010000462.1:0-5163 GCF_040295745.1 Saccharopolyspora sp. NPDC002686 | reverse complement strand
GTAGGGGATCAGCCCGACCCCGAACCGCTTGCAGGCCGGGATGATCTCGCGCTCGGCTTCCCGCAGGCGATCGCATCGGTCACGCAGTTGCACGACCGCGACCTGCCAGTGCCCGCCGATCGCCTCGCGCTGCTGCTGGGCAACCCCGCCACCACGTCCGCCCGCGTCGAACCGTCCGACGACGCGGTGCTCTGCCGCTGCAACAACGTCACCGAGAAGTCCCTGACCGCCGCCTGGCAGGGCGGTGCTCGCTCGGTCCACGAGCTGGCCAGGGCAACTCGGGCGACCACGGGCTGCGGAGGCTGCGCCGACGACGTCGCACGCCTCTGCGCACTGCTGGCCGGACGCACCGAACACCCGAAGAAGGGCGTCGCATGACGCCTCGTGCCAACCGGAGTCCCGCTCAACCGCACCTCAGGGGGACCGTGATGCAACCCAGTCACAAGAAACCGCGAAACGCGAGATCGATCCCGGACGCAACCACCACTGAAAAACGCGGAGAGGCGGACTGCGCATGACCCGCACGCTCATCGTCGTCGGCCACGGGATGGTCGGACACCGGCTCGTGGAGTCGCTCCGGGAGCGCGATGTAACCGGTACCTGGCGGATCGTCGTGCTGGGCGAGGAATCCCGGTCGGCCTACGACCGGGTGGCGCTGTCGTCCTACCTGGACGGCAAGAGCGCCGAGGACCTGAGCCTGGCCGGCCACGAGCTGCTGGACGATCCGCTGGTCGAACTGCGGTTGAACACCGCGGTGACCGGCATCGACCGCGCCGCCCGCACGGTGTCCACATCGGACGGTTCGGTGCTGGGCTACGACGCGCTGGTGCTGGCCACCGGGTCGCGGCCGTTCGTGCCGCCGGTGCCCGGCCACGACCTCGACGGCTGCTTCACCTACCGCACCATCGACGACCTCGACGCCATCCGCGACGCCGCGACCGAGGGCGCGAACGGCGTGGTCATCGGCGGTGGCCTGCTCGGCCTCGAGGCGGCGAACGCCCTGCGGCTGCTGGGGATGCGCGCGCACGTCGTCGAGATGGCGCCGCGGCTGATGCCGTTGCAGGTCGACGAGGGCGGTGGCCAGGTCCTCGGCCGTCTGGTCGGCGACCTCGGGTTGGCGGTGCACTGCGGTGCGGCGACGAAGTCCATCGACGGCGACGGCCGGGTCCGCGGTGTTTCGCTGGCCGACGGCACGGTGATCGACACCGAGCTCGTGGTGTTCTCCGCCGGGGTGCGGCCGCGCGACGAGCTGGCCGAGGTCGCCGGGCTGGACCGGGCCGAGCGCGGCGGGATCCTGGTCGACGAGTTCTGCCGCACCGGGGACGAGAACATCTGGGCCATCGGCGAATGCGCCGCGGTGCAGGGCAGCTGCTACGGGCTGGTCGCGCCCGGCTACAGCATGGCGGAAGGCGTCGCCGAGCAGCTGCTGGAGCTGGGCGACGGCGCTTTCCCCGGGGCCGACCTGTCCACCAAGCTCAAGCTGCTCGGCGTCGACGTCGCGAGCTTCGGCGATGCGCACGCGCGGGCGGAGGGCGCTTTGGAGGTCGTCTACGCCAACAACGCCGCGGGCACCTACGCCAAGCTGGTGCTCAGCGACGACGCGCGAGTGCTGCTCGGCGGTGTGCTCGTCGGCGACGCCGGTGCGTACTCCGTGCTGCGGCCGCTGGTGGACCGCGAGCTGCCCGCACCGCCCGAGCAGCTGCTGCTGCCCGCCGGGTCCGGTGTGGACGCCGGGACCCTGCCCGCGGACGCCACGGTGTGCTCCTGCAACAACGTGACCAAGCAGGACATCACCTCCGCCATCGCGGAGCAGCAGCTCACCGACGTACCGGGCGTCAAGGCCTGCACGAAGGCCGGTACCAGCTGCGGTTCGTGCGTGCCGATGCTGAAGAACCTGCTCGGCGAGTGCGGAGTCGTGACCTCCAAGGCGCTCTGCGAGCACTTCCCGCAGTCGCGCAGCGAGCTGTTCGAGGTGGTCCGGGCCACCGGCGTCGACTCGTTCTCCGAGCTGATCGGCAAGCACGGCAACGGGCACGGCTGCGACATCTGCAAGCCCGCGGTCGCCTCCATCCTGGCCAGCCTCGGCCACGGCCACATCCTCGACGGCGAGCAGGCCGCGCTGCAGGACACCAACGACCGGTTCCTGGCCAACATGCAGCGCAACGGCACCTACTCGGTGGTGCCCCGGGTGCCCGGCGGGGAGATCACCCCGGACAAGCTGATCGTGCTGGGCGAGGTGGCCAAGGAGTTCGGCCTGTACACCAAGATCACCGGTGGGCAGCGCATCGACCTGTTCGGCGCGCGGGTGGAGCAGCTGCCGCTGATCTGGCGGCGGCTGGTCGACGCCGGGTTCGAATCCGGCCACGCCTACGGCAAGGCGCTGCGCACCGTGAAGTCCTGCGTCGGCGACGACTGGTGCCGCTACGGCGTGCAGGACTCGGTGAGCATGGCCATCCGGCTCGAGCTGCGCTACCGGGGGCTGCGGGCGCCGCACAAGATCAAGGCCGGGGTGTCCGGCTGCGCCCGCGAGTGCGCCGAAGCGCGCGGCAAGGACTTCGGCGTGATCGCCACCGACCGCGGCTGGAACCTCTACGTCGGCGGCAACGGCGGGTTCACCCCGCGCCACGCCGAACTGCTGGCCGCCGACCTCGACGACGAGCTGCTGATCAAGCTCGTCGACCGGTTCCTGATGTTCTACGTGCGCACCGCCGACCGGCTGCAGCGCACCTCGGCCTGGCTGGAGTCGCTGGACGGCGGTTTGGAGCACCTGCGCGAGGTCGTCGTCGAGGACTCGCTGGGCATCGCCGACGAGCTGGAAGCGGCGATGCGGCGCCACGTCGAGGACTACACCGACGAGTGGGCCGGGGTGCTGGCCGATCCGGCCAAGCTGGCTCGCTTCGTCTCCTTCGTCAACGCCCCGGAAGCACCGGACCCGACCATCCGCTTCGTCCAGGAGCGCGGTCAGATCCGGCCCGGTCCGGTGGCGCTGCCGATGCCCGCTCTCGCAACCCAGGAGGTGTCCGGATGACCTGGCAACGGATCTGCGAACTCGACCTGCTGCTGCCCGAGTACGGGGTGCCCGCGCTGGTCCACGACCAGCCGGTGGCGGTGTTCCGCACCCGCGACGACGAGCTGTACGCGGTGGGCAACGTCGACCCGTTCTGCGGGGCCGGCGTGATCAGCCGCGGCATCGTCGGCGACCGCGGCGGCGAGCCCACCGTCGCCTCCCCGATGCTCAAGCAGGTCTTCTCGCTGCGCACCGGGCAGTGCCTGGACGACCCGGCGGCGCAGCTGCCGATCTACCCGGTCCGCCGCCGCGCCGACGACGTGGTGGAGGTCGCTCTTCCTTGACCGACGAACTCGCTGGTTACACCGTCGCGGTGACCGCGGCGCGACGGGCCGACGAGCTGGGAACCCTGCTGGAGAACCGCGGCGCGCGGGTCGTGCACGGCCCGGCGCTGCGGATCCTCCCGCTGTCCGACGACGCCGAGCTCCGGCGGGTCAGCCTGCGCTGCCTGGACGCGCCTCCCGACGTGGTGGTGGCCACGACCGGCATCGGTTTCCGCGGCTGGATCGAGGCCGCCGACGGGTGGGGCATCGGCGGCGAGCTGCTCGACGCCTTGCGCCCGGCGCAGCTGCTGGCGCGCGGGCCGAAGGCGCGCGGAGCGGTGCGTGCCGCCGGGTTGCCCGATCCGTGGTCGCCTGCGTCGGAGTCGTCCGCTGAACTGCTGTCCCACCTGCTCGAACAGGAGTTGGCCGGGGTTCGGATCGCGGTGCAGCTGCACGGGCAGCCGCTGCCGGACTTCGCCGACGCGCTGCGCTGCGCCGGTGCGGAGGTCGTCGAGGTGCCGGTCTACCGCTGGGCCGCACCGGCGGACACCACCGCGTTGGAGAACCTGCTGCGGTCGGTGTGCGCGCGGGAGATCGATGCGGTGACCTTCACCAGCGCGCCTGCCGCGGCAGGCCTGCTGTCGCTGGCGGCGAGACTGCGCTGCGAGGAGGAGCTGCTGGCCGCGCTGCGCGGTCCGGTGCTGGTGGCCTGCGTCGGGCCGGTGACGCACGCGCCGCTGGCCGACCACGACGTTCCCGCGGTGATCCCCCGGCGGTTCCGCCTCGGCGCGCTGGTGCGTTCGCTGTGCGTGGCGCTGCCCGACAGGGCGCCGACGCTGCCGGTGGGTGGCCGGGAGCTGCAGGTGCGGGGGCACGCCGCCGTGGTGGACGGAGTGGTCAGACCGCTTTCCCCGCAGGGCAGAACGCTGCTGGGCGTGCTGGCCGAGCGGCCGGGGCGGGTGGTGTCGCGCCGGGACCTCGCTGAGGCGCTGCGCCGCTCCGGGAGCCCGGCCGACGAACACGCTGTGGAGCAGGCGGTGGCGCGCTTGCGGGCGGCGCTGGGCGCTGCGCAGCTGGTGCAGACCGTGATCAAACGCGGATACCGACTTCCGCTGGAACCGATGGGAGGCGCTCCGCGATGCGCGCAACCGTGAGCCCACCGCTGCTGCTGGTCGCCCACGGCACTCGCGACCCGGCCGGGCCCCGGGTGGTCGAGCGCCTCGCAGCAGCGGCGGCCGAGCGCCTGGACGTGCCGGTGCACGTCGGCTACGTCGACGTCATCGGGCCGACCGCGGTCGAAGTGCTGCGCGACCTCGACGGCCCGGTGGTCGTGCTGCCCGCTTTCCTGGCCTCCGGGTACCACGTGCGCACCGATCTCCCTGCGCAGATCGCCGCCAGCGACCGGACCGGCGTCGTGGTCTGCCGGGCGCTGGGGCCTGCCCCGGAACTCGTCGAAGCGATGCGGGAGCGGCTGATCACCGCCGGGTGGCAGCCCGGTGCTCGCATAGCGTTCTCCGCCGCCGGGTCGTCCGACGAACACGCGCTGGCCGACGTGCGCACGGCGGCGCAGCTGCTGGGCCGCCGCTGCGGGCAGTGGCTGACCCCGAGCTACGTCACCACAGCGACTCCCGCCACCGCCGAGGTCTGCGGCCCCGCCGACTTCATCGCCCCGTACCTGCTGGCCCCGGGGCTGTTCCACCGGCGCCTGGCGGAGCTGCCGGTCGCCGGTGTCGCCCAGCCGATCGGCGACCACCCGGCCGTGGTGGAACTGATCGCTGCCGCTACCTGCCGCACACCGCCGACATCCGGTTCGAGGCGTGGGGAACCACCCGC
>NZ_JBEOVY010000461.1:0-5177 GCF_040295745.1 Saccharopolyspora sp. NPDC002686 | reverse complement strand
AAATTCAATGGAAATCGGACGTCCAAATTCCATTGAATTTGCGGTACCCGCGTTCGGGGGTGGCCGAGCGGGGGATCTCGAGGACAAGATGGGTGATCCGTCTCACGTGCTCGTCGGGGAGGTAGTCACCGTGGATGCCGTCCAGCTCAGCTACGACTCGGGTGTTTCGGAGGTGCCGCTGCTGGGGGAGACGATCGGGGCGAACCTCGATCGGCTCGCGGCGCGGTTCCCCGAGCGGGACGCCCTGGTGGAGTGCGCGACCGGTCGCCGCTGGACCTACCGGGAATTCGTGGCCGACGTGGACGCGCTGGCGGTCGGCCTGCTCGACGCCGGGATCGGCAAGGGAGACCGGGTCGGGATCTGGTCGCCGAACCGCGCGGAGTGGACGCTGACCCAGTACGCGACGGCGAAGATCGGCGCGATCCTGGTCAACATCAACCCGGCCTACCGGGCGCACGAGCTGGAGTACGTGCTCAACCAGGCCGGCATCCGGATGCTGATCTCGGCGAAGTCGTTCAAGTCCTCCGACTACGTCGAGATCGTCGAGCAGGTGCGCCCGAAGTGCGACGGCCTGGAGCAGGTGGTGTTCCTGGGCGACCCGGCGTGGGAGCAGCTGGCCGGGGCCGCCGCGGACCCGCAGCGGTTGGCGGCGATCGAGCTCTCCGCCGACGATCCGATCAACATCCAGTACACCTCGGGCACCACCGGGTTCCCGAAGGGCGCGACGCTGTCGCACCACAACATCCTGAACAACGGGTTCTTCGTCGGCGAGCTGTGCAACTACAGCGAGGTCGACCGGGTGGCGATCGTGCCGCCGTTCTACCACTGCTTCGGCATGGTCATGGGCAACCTGGCCTGCACCAGCCACGGGGCGGCGATGGTCATCCCGGCGGAGGGCTTCGACCCGGTCGCGTCGCTGTCCGCGGTGGCCGCCGAGCGGTGCACGTCGCTGTACGGGGTGCCGACGATGTTCATCGCCGAGCTGGAGCACCCGGACTTCGAGAGCTTCGACCTGTCCTCGCTGCGCACCGGGATCATGGCGGGTTCGCCGTGCCCGGTGGAGGTGATGAAGCAGGTCATCGACCGGATGGGGATGCGGGAGGTGTCGATCTGCTACGGCATGACCGAGACGTCCCCGGTGTCGACGCAGACCCGCGCCGACGACTCGCTGGAGCGCCGGGTGTCCACTGTGGGCAGGGTCGGCCCGCACCTGGAGGTCAAGGTCGTCGACCCGGTGACCGGCCTGACCGTGCCGCGCGGCACCCCGGGCGAGCTGTGCACCCGCGGGTACTCGGTGATGCTGGGCTACTGGGAGCAGCCGGAGCGCACCGCCGAGGTCATCGACGCGGCGCGCTGGATGCACACCGGGGACCTGGCGGTGATGGACGCCGACGGCTACGTCAGCATCACCGGCCGGATCAAGGACATGGTCATCCGCGGCGGAGAGAACATCTACCCGCGCGAGATCGAGGAGTTCCTCTACACCCACCCCGACGTGGTGGACGCGCAGGTCATCGGGGTTCCCGACGCGCGCTACGGCGAGGAGCTGATGGCCTGGGTCCGGCTGCGCGAGGGTGCTGAGCAGCTGACGGCCGAGTCGTTGCGGGAGTTCTGCACCGGCAAGCTGGCGCACTACAAGATCCCGCGGTACGTGCACGTGGTGAACGAGTTCCCGATGACCGTCACCGGCAAGATCCGCAAGGTCGAGATGCGCGAGATCTCCAAGGACCTCCTCGACCGGAGCTGAGTCTCTGGCGCACCGGTCCGGAGGAGGTGTCGGCGTGTCATGCCCCGGACACGCCGGCACCTGATCCGCAGTTTCAATTGAAACTGTGATCCGCCCTGCCTGGGTTTTACAGTTTCAATTGAAACTGCACACCCGGGCGTGTCGGGACCCCGCCCCCTGGACCCCGACACGCCGACACCTGTGGACAAGTCGTGCTGGCTGTGGAGAACTTCCGCAAATTCAATGGAAATCGGACCTCCGATTTCCATTGAATTTGCGTCCGACCGGCCCCGGAGCCGGGTGGGGGTCACTTCGTGGAGAGCTTGGGCTTGTGCTCGAGGTGGGACAGGCCGTTCCAGGCGAGGTTGACCAGGTGCGCGGCCACCTCTTCCTTCTTCGGCTTGTGCGCCTCCAGCCACCACTGGCCGGTCAGCGCGACCATGCCCACCAGGGCCTGGCTGTAGAGCGGGGCCAGCTTCGCGTCGTAGCCGCGGGCGGTGAACTGCAGCCCGAGGATGTGCTCGACCTGGCTGGCGATGTCGTTGAGCAGGCTGGAGAAGGTGCCGCTGTGGCTGGCCACCGGCGAGTCCCGGACCAGCACGCGGAAGCCGTCGGTGTTGTTGTCGATGTAGTCCAGCAGCGCCCGCGCCGCCTGTTCCAGCAGGTCCCGCGGGTGCCCGGCCGACAGCGCCGAGACGATCAGGTCCAGCAGGTTGCGCATCTCGCGGTCCACCACGACCGCGTACACGCCTTCCTTGCCGCCGAAGTGCTCGTACACCACGGGCTTGGACACGCCGGCGCGGTGCGCTATCTCCTCGATGGAGGTGCCGTCGAAGCCCTTCTCCGCGAACAACGCCCGGGCCACGTCGAGCAGCTGCTGCCGACGTTCCTTCCCCGTCATCCGGACTCGTGCGGTGCGCCCCGAAGTCTGCGCTCCCGATTCGGACGTGCTGCGCCCGCGTCGCCGTGAAACCACTCGCACCACCCTAGGCGGCAGAACCGGCACCTGTGTGCCGACCCGCGTGAAAAGTGCCCGCACGGCAACCGCCGCACGGGCACTCCTGGAACCGGAACGTCAGCCCTTGTACTCGGTGACCGCGATCCGCGCGAGGCGCTTCTCGTTGGGCCAGCGGACCTTCCAGGCCCAGCCGACCTTCTCGAAGAACCAGATCACCCGCGCCGAGATGTCCAGCTGGCCGCGCAGCACGCCGTGGCGGGCGCAGGTCGGGTCGGCGTGGTGGGAGTTGTGCCAGGACTCGCCGAAGGACAGGATCGCCAGCGGCCAGAAGTTCGCCGCCTTGTCGCGGCTCTTGAACGGGCGCTCGCCGATCATGTGGCAGATCGAGTTCACCGACCACGTGATGTGGTGCAGGAACGACACCCGGACCAGGCCGGCCCAGAAGAAGGCGGTCACCGCGCCCCACCAGGACCAGGTGATCAGGCCGCCCAGCAGGGCGGGCAGCAGGAAGCTGAGCGCCGTCCACAGCGGGAACAGCTTGTTGAGCACGACGAGCTCGCGGTCCTTGAGGAGGTCGGGGGCGAACCGGTCCTCGTTGGTCATCTCCCGCTTGAACATCCAGCCCATGTGGGAGTGCCAGAAGCCCTTGGTCAGCGCGACCGCCGAGGTGCCGAACAGCCACGGCGAGTGCGGGTCGCCCTCGCGGTCGGAGAAGGCGTGGTGGCGGCGGTGGTCGGCGACCCAGGTGATGACCGGGCCCTGGACCGCCATCATCCCGGCGATGGCCAGGGCGTACTTGACGCCGCGGTTGGCCTTGAACGCCCCGTGCGTGAAGTAGCGGTGGAAGCCGACCGTGACGCCGAGGCCGCTGATCACCCAGAAGGCCACGGCCAAGCCGATGTCGACCGGCCCGATGCCCCAGCCCCAGAGCGCGGGGACAGAAGCGATGAGCGCAGCCATCGGAATCAGGAGGAACGCGTACACGAGGGACGAACGCCCAGCGGACTGCGGCCCCGTGGTCAGCGGTTTGGGCCCGGATTCGGCCTTCGGAGGAGCAACACCCTCGGCTGCTGCGGTCATACTCAATACCTCGAATGGCGTTGGGGAGGTGGGAAAACAGCGGTCGGCGCCGGGAAGCACGGACCCGCAACACCTCCAGCCTACGGGACCGTAACCTACGCCAGCGTAAGTTGTCCGATGCCAAATCGTCACCCCCGGGCGGCAAAAATGCGGCGTGTCGCACGCCCTCGGGCGTGTCCGGTTCGCCCGCGTTCACCCGAACAGACCGATCAACTGCGCAACCTGATGGCGTTCCACCACGTCCCACCTACGTGCAAGCACGCCCCGAACCCCGCCGCTCGGCAAGCCCGACGCCACCCCGCCCCGGCCCTCGTGTCACGATGTCGGCCGGGCAACACCGCCTGTCGCCCCGGGCCGGTAAGCTCGGGCAGCGGTGCCGGGCGTCACAGATCGGCACCGAGGGGCGACGACGCCCGATCCGCCGTGGTGTAAAGGCAGCACCTCGGATTTTGGTTCCGATGGTCCAGGTTCGAATCCTGGCGGCGGAGCGAGCGGTCCTCCCGGATCCGGCGCGGCGCGTGACGACGCGTTCCGCCCGGGAGGCAGGGTGAACAGGGGGTGTGCGCCGCTGCGCGACGACACGACCACCGTGCGCGATGACCCGGTGACCACGCTGAGCGAGGTGTCCGACGCGTGGTTGGTGGGACGCGCTCGCGAACTCAACGCAGTCGGCCAGCACAGCGACCCGGCCGGCCAGCGCAGCACGATCCGCGAGGCGGACAACCTGCTCACCGAGGCCCAGCGCCGCGGCGAGCCCCGGATCGTCGCCCAGCTCCTCCGGCACTGCGCCTCGATGCGGATGGCCTCGCCCGGTCTGGTCGCCAGCGCCGATCCGCTGCTCGACGAGCTGCTCCTGCACACCCGCCGGCACGGCCTCGACGTGCTGCAGGCCGATGCCCGCGCCCTGCGCGGTCGCCGCGCGCTGCTGGGCGGCAGCGAGGACATCGCGCTGACCGAGATCGCCTACGGACTGGCGATGCTCGACGACGAACTGGTGCCCGACCGCACGCTGGGCCGTCGTTCGTGGGAGCGCCTGCTGGCGACCGCGCTGATCGACATCGGCCTGGTGCTCACCCAGCTCGGCGTCTACGAGATGGCCGACGAGGTGATGACCCGCGCCCACCAGCGGATCCGGGAGAGCGGCGGACCGCACGAGATCGCGGTGCACATGATCAACCGGTGCCGGATGCTGCTCGGCTGGGGGCTGCGGCTGGAGCGCATAGGGCAGCAGACGGAGGCCACCGGCCGCTTCGCCACCGCGTCGGCCATCGCCGTAGCGGTCGAGGGGCCGTGGCGCGAGTCGCTGTTCCCCCGCGTGTCCGACTAGTTCCATCTGGTAGAGGGCCTGGTCGACCGTCATCGGTTTGGCCGCGGATTCAGCAGATCGTCGACGAGTGCATCGACGGGATCCTC
>NZ_JBEOVY010000460.1:0-5184 GCF_040295745.1 Saccharopolyspora sp. NPDC002686 | reverse complement strand
TGGAAATCAGAGGTCCGATTTCCATTGAATTTGCGGAAGTTCTCCGCAGGACCCCGGGACCTGTCCACACGTGTCGGCGTGTCGTACCCCGACGCTCCGGGGGCGTGTCGGCCGACGCATCCGGGTCGGAATCTGGGCTCGGGTGTTGAGAATCGTCTGACGAACTCCTAGAGTCGGCGCACGCCATCCACGGCCGCTCTTCCCCGTGGTGGCACCGGTCGTCCGGCCGTCCGGCTCGACGCTTCGCGTCGGCACCGGCGCGAGCTGCGCACCTCGCTCACCGAGCCAAGGAGCAGTCCTTCATGGCCACCACCTCCCTCGACCCCGGCAAGCAGCGACTGAGCCCACCGGCGAAACGCGCGGTGAAGGGCGCCTGCTTCGGCTTCTTCGTCGACTACTTCGACATCTACCTGCCGGTCGTGGCGCTCACGCCCGCGATCGCCTACTTCCAGCCCCCGCACACCGCCCCGGCGGTGGCCGCCACGCTCGCCTACATCACGCTCGCGCTCACCCTGATCGGCCGCCCGATCGGCGCCATCGTCTTCGGGCGCATCGCCGACATCACCGGCCGCCGCCGGGCCACGCTCGTCGCGGTGGCCGGGGCCGGGGCGTGCACGCTGCTCATGGGCCTGCTGCCCGGTTACGCGACGATCGGCTGGCTGTCGATCGCGCTGGTCCTGCTGCTGCGCTTCGTCGGCGGGGTGTTCATGGGCGGCGAGTACTCCAGCGCGAACCCGCTGGCGATGGAGGCCAGCCCCAAGCACCTGCGCGGCCTGGTCGGCGGTCTCATCGCGGCGGCCTACCCGCTGGGCTACATCGCGATCTCCCTGGTCGTGGCGCTGACCTTCCAGTTCTCGCCGACCGGTGACGTCGATTCGCCCTACGTGCAGTGGGGTTGGCGCATCCCGTTCTTCGTCGGCGCCGGGCTGTCGGTGTGGTTCCTGCTCTACTTCCGCAAGGTCGAGGAATCCGCCGCGTTCGAGCAGGTCCGGAAGACGTCGGCGGCCAAGAAGTCGCCGCTGAAGGAGCTGCTCACCGGCGAGCACCGGCGGAAGCTGCTGCAGGTGCTGCTGATGATGACCGGCATGTGGTTCACCGTGCAGGCCACCCTGTCGGCCACCCCGGCGCTGCTGTCGCAGGTCATCGGCCTGCCGAGCTCGTCGGTGAACACCGGTCTGCTGGTGGCCAACGTGTTCGTCGCCGCCGGGTACCTGGCGATGGCGCAGCTCGGCCAGCGGTTCGGCCGGCGGCGCGTGCTGGTGATCTCCGGGATCTGGACGGTCCTGCTGGTGCCGCTCGTGTTCGCCGCGATGGTCCGGGAAGCGAGCGCCGCAGCGGCTTCGGGCGGCAGCGTGCTGCCGACGATGTTCTGGGCGACGCTGGCGCTGGTGCTCACGGTGTCGCCGTGGGGGATCGTGTCCACCTACATCATCGAGCGCTTCGCCACCGGTGTCCGCGCCTCGGGCTACGGCATCGGCTACAGCCTCGCGGTGATCATCCCCGGCTTCTACGCCTTCTACATGATCGGCCTGTCGAGCTTCATGCCCTACGAGTACACGCCGATCGTGCTGATCGTCCTCGGCGGCGCGTTCGCCACCATCGGCGCCCTGCGCGGCCCGGAAACCCGCGACGCCGACCTGAGCTGACGGAGGGCAACCGATGGATGCGACCACATCTCCCGCAGCAGCAAGAGAAATCATCCGCAGCGGCGGCTGGCCGCGGATCACCACCGGGCTGTGCGCCGGGTACGTCCAGGCCAACCTGGTGATCCTGCCGCAGGAGTCGGCGGCGGAGTTCGCCGAGTTCTGCCGGGCCAACCCGAAACCGCTGCCGCTGCTGGAGAGGACCGAACCAGGCGTCCCGGACCAGCTCCGCGTCGCCCCCGGCGCGGACCTGCGCACGGACCTGCCGAAGTACCACGTGCACCGGCGCGGCGAAGTGTCCGAAGTGGACGACGTCGTGGACGTGTGGCGCGACGACCTGGTGGCCTTCCTCCTCGGGTGCAGCTTCAGCGCCGAAGAGCGCCTGCGCGCCGCCGGGGTCCGCCTCCGCCACCTCGAACTCGACCAAGGCGTCCCGATCTACCGGACCTCGCTGCGCTGCCAGGAGGCAGGCCGCTTCCACGGCCCGGTCGTGGTCTCGATGCGCGCGATCCACCGTTCCGAGGTCTCCCGAGCGGTGGAGGTGACCGGCGAACTCCCCTTCGCCCACGGCTCCCCGCTCCACGTCGGCGACCCCGGATCGATCGGCATCACCGACCTCGCCCACCCCGACTGGGGCGACCCGCTCCCCCTCCAGGACGACGAGGTCCCGGTCTTCTGGGCCTGCGGAGTGACCCCGCAAGCGGTCCTGGCCGAAGTCCGCCCGGACTTCGCCATCACCCACTCCCCCGCCCACATGTTCCTCACCGACCTCCGAGTCACCGACCTCATCACCACACCTCCCCAGGACCACGACACACCCTGACGTGCCGTCAACTCCCGCAAAATCAAAGGAAATCAGAACTCCGATTTGGATTGAATTTGCGTCCCACACCCCGAGCCCCGGCGGAGCCGTCGTCGCCCCGGGAGGTCTGCAGTTTCAATTGAAACTGTGATCCGCCGTGGGTGGGATCCGCAGTTTCAATTGAAACTGTGGTTCCCGACCCCCCGAAGGGGGTTCACGACGCGAAGGGCCCTCCGACCGAGTTCGGTCGGAGGGCCCTTCGGGGTGGGACGTCAGGCGTTGGCCGCGGCCTTGAGGGCGTCGGCGCGGTCCGTGCGCTCCCAGGGGAGGTCGAGGTCCGGGCGGCCGAAGTGGCCGTACGCCGCGGTCGGGGCGTAGATCGGGCGCAGCAGGTCCAGGTCGCGGATGATCGCGGCCGGGCGGAGGTCGAAGACCTCGTTGATCGCCGACTGGATGCGGGCCGGGTCGACGTTCTCGGTCCCGAAGGTCTCCACGAACAGGCCCACCGGAGCCGCCTTGCCGATCGCGTAGGCGACCTGCACCTCGATGCGGCCGGCCAGACCAGCGGCGACGGCGTTCTTCGCAACCCACCGGGTCGCGTAGGCGGCGGAGCGGTCGACCTTCGACGGGTCCTTGCCGGAGAACGCACCGCCACCGTGGCGGGCCATGCCGCCGTAGGTGTCGACGATGATCTTCCGCCCGGTCAGACCGGCGTCGCCCATCGGACCGCCGACCACGAACCGGCCGGTCGGGTTGACCAGCAGCCGGGTGTCGGAGACGTCGAGGTCGAGCTGCTCGATCTCCGGGCCGACCACCTTGTCCTTGATGTCGGTGGCGAGCATGCCCTCGAGGTCGATGTCGGCCGCGTGCTGCGTCGACAGCACCACGGTGTCCAGCCGAACGGCCTGGTCACCGGCGTACTCGATGGTCACCTGGGTCTTGCCGTCGGGACGCAGGTACGGCAGCACGCCGTCCTTGCGGACCTTGGTCAGGCGACGGGACAGGCGGTGCGCCAGCGCGATCGGCAGCGGCATGAACTCCGGCGTGTCGTCGCAGGCGTAGCCGAACATCAGGCCCTGGTCGCCGGCGCCCTGCTTGGCGATCTCGTCGATCACGCCCTCGACCCGCGACTCGTGCGCGGTGTCCACGCCCTGCGCGATGTCCGGCGACTGCGAGCCGATGGCCACGTTCACGCCGCAGGAGTTGCCGTCGAAGCCCTTGGCCGAGGAGTCGTAGCCGATCTCCAGGATCTTCTCCCGCACGATGGTCGGGATGTCGGCGTAGGCGTCGGTGGTGACCTCACCGGCGACGTGCACCTGGCCGGTGGTCACCAGCGTCTCCACCGCGACGCGCGAACGCGGGTCCTGGCCCAGCAACGCGTCCAGGATCGAGTCGCTGATCGCGTCGCAGATCTTGTCCGGGTGGCCTTCGGTCACGGACTCACTGGTGAACAACCTGCGACCGGTGCGCAGGTCAGACTGCTGACTCACGACTCTCCCTGAAGTGCTTTCAAAACCCACCGCATGGTGGTTGACGTGCGCAGCCACCCTACTTGCGGCGCAGCTGCCCGGTCACAGCATCCCACAACGTGGACGCCAGCCGGGATTTCGCGCCGAACGGGATGGGTTGCTCGGTGCCGTCGCTGGCGAGCAGCCAGCCGGCGTTCTCCTCGACCTCGAAGGCCTTGCCGTCCCCGACGGCGTTGACCACCAGCAGGTCGCAGCCCTTGCGGGCCAGCTTGGCGCGGCCGTGGTCGAGGACCGAGGTGGTCGCGTCGCCGGTCTCGGCGGCGAACCCCGCGATCAGCGACGCGGACAGCTTGCCGGCGGCGCGCGCTTCGACCAGTTCGGCGAGGATGTCCGGGTTCTGGGTCAGGGCCAGCGGCTCCGGGTCCGAACCGGACTTCTTGATCTTGTGCTCGACGAGCTTGGCGGGGCGGAAGTCGGCCACGGCGGCGGCCATCACCACGGCGTCCGCGCCGTCGGCCTCGGCCAGCATCACCGACCGCAGTTCCTCCGCGGTGCCCACCTTGATCACCCGGACTCCGGCGGGATCCACCAGGTCGGCGGTGTGCGCGGCGACCAGCGTCACGTCCGCGCCGCGGTGCGCGGCCACGCGGGCCAGCGCGTACCCCTGCCGGCCGGACGAGCGGTTGCCCAGGTAGCGCACCGGGTCCAGCGGTTCGCGGGTGCCACCGGCGGAGATCACCACGCGGCGGCCTTCGAGGTCGCGCGGCAGCGCGGCGGGCTCGGCGAGCAGCAGGCGGGCCAGGTCGACGATCTCGGCCGGGTCGGGCAGCCGGCCCTTGCCGGTGTCCTTGCCGGTCAACCGGCCGCTGTCCGGCTCCGCGACGACGACGCCGCGGCTGCGCAGCAGCGCGACGTTGTGCTGGGTGGCCGGGTGCTCCCACATCTCGGTGTGCATCGCCGGGACCATCAGCACCGGGCACCGGGCGGTCAGCAGCGTCGAGGTGAGCAGGTCGTCGGCCTGCCCGTGCGCGGCGCGGGCCAGCAGGTCGGCGGTGGCGGGGGCGACGACGACCAGGTCGGCTTCCTGCCCGAGGCGCACGTGCTGGACCTCGTGGACGTCGCTGAACACGCCGGTGCGCACCAGCTGCCCGGACAGCGCCTCGAAGGTCGCCGCGCCGACAAAGTTGAGCGCCAACCTGCAGGACGTCCCGCGCCTCGCGCAGCAGCTCCAGCTCCGCGAGGCTGCCGTCGCCGCCGTGCTCCCGCGCCC
>NZ_JBEOVY010000459.1:0-5196 GCF_040295745.1 Saccharopolyspora sp. NPDC002686 | reverse complement strand
GTGGTCGTCGGTTTGTACTTTGGGTTGCGGGAGTAGCCCAATGTACTCACGGGTCTGAGCCGCCGGAAAGGTCCGCAGTGCCGCCGGCTTCCGGGTTAGGCTTCGCGGAAGGACATTTCGAACGGCTGGAGGTCAGCGGTGAGCGACGGTGCGGTGGAAGCCAGGCACGCCTGGATCGAGCCAGGGGTGTTCGAAGTGGCTCCGGGCGTGCACCGGATTCCGCTGCCGCTGCCCAACGACGGTCTGCGCGCGGTCAACGTCTACGCCATCGAGGACGAGGACGGGCTGGTGCTCATCGACTCCGGCTGGGCGCTGGACGAAGCGCGCGGCCAGCTCGAATCGGCGCTGGGCCAGATCGGGTACGGCTTCGAGGACATCCGGCGCTTCCTGGTCACCCACGTGCACCGCGACCACTACACCCTCGCGGTGACGCTGCGCCGCACCTTCGGCTCGCAGATCAGCCTCGGCGCGGGCGAGCAGCCGTCCCTGGACGCGATCCTGGCCGGTGACCAGGAAGCCGAAGCGGAGCGGCTGCGGCGCTGGGGCGCCGGGGATCTGCTGGCCAAGCTCGCCGAGGCCTACGGCGGGAAGGCGCCGAAGACGCGCAGCCCTTACGAGCTCCCGGACGAGTGGCTGGACGGCAAGGTCGAGGTACCGCTGAAGTCCCGCACGCTGCTCGCCGTGCCGACGCCCGGCCACACCGCCGGGCACCTGGTGTTCCTGGACTCGGCGTCCTCGCTGCTGTTCTCCGGCGACCACATCCTGCCGCACATCACGCCGTCCATCGGCGTCGAACCGGCGCGGCCAGAGCTCCCGCTGCGCGACTACATGGATTCGCTGCGCCTGATGCAGTCCTACCCGGACATGCGGCTGCTGCCGGCGCACGGACCGGTCGGCGGGAGTTCGCACAGCAGGATCACCGAACTCCTGCAGCACCACGAAGAACGCCTGGAGCAGACGGCCGGCACGATCCGCGACGGCGCGGGCACGTCCTACGAAGCGGCGCTCAAGCTCGGCTGGACCCGCCGCAACCGCGACTTCGCGGACATGGACCTGTTCAACCAGGTCCTGGCCGTCGGCGAGACCAACGCCCACCTCGACGTCCTGGTCACCCGAGGCGTCCTCACCGTCACCACCCACGAAGACGGCATCCTCGAGTACGCCCTCGCCAAGTGAGTCCCCGGCTCGGTGTCAATCTCGCACGAAATTGACACCGACCGGACTCAGGCCAGCAGCAGGCGGACGGTGAGTTCGAGGCGGTTGGAGACGTCGGAGGCGGAGGCCCGCCGGGTCACCCAGGCGACCAGGTTGGACAGCCAGACGTCGCCTATCACCCGGGCGATCGCCTTCTCCTCCTCGGTCGGCTCGCCTTCGGTCATGGCGTTGGTGAAGAAGCGCTCGACGAGCGCGGCGACCGTGTCCACTTCGGCCGCCGCGGAGGTGTCGGCGAACATGAACGCGCGGGTCATCGCCTCGGTCAGCTGCGGGTTGCGCTGCAGCGAGCGGGTGGTGCGGTTGAGCACGAACATGACCCGCTCGTAGGTGGTGTCCCCGGGGATCTTGGTCCGGTCCAGCTTGTCCTGCGCGCGCTCGAACTCCCTGGCCAGGCCGGTCACCAGCAGGTGGACCTTGGACGGGAAGTAGCGGTAGAGCGTGCCCAGGGCGACGTCGGCCTTCTCCGCCACGGTCCGCATCTGCACCGCGTCGTAGCCGCCCTTGGTGGCCAGCGCGATGGTCGCATCGATGATCCGCTTGCGGCGTTCGTGCTGAGCCGTGGAACCGGACTCGTCGTCCCGCAGCGCCTGCAGGACGTTTCGCGAGGTGCTTTCCATGCCGCGTGGGTCCCCTCGAAGTCTGGTTGTCGAAAACCGCGTGTTCGTCGCCACGCGGCCAGTCGCCCCACCACCCTCACGGGTTAAGGTGATCGACGTGGTTCGATCAGAACATGTTCCAGTCTACCCAGTCCGCGCGCCGCGGGCTGTGTGAGGTGAGCCGTGCGGATCGCGTTGCTGTCCTACCGGAGCAAGCCGCACTGCGGCGGGCAGGGCGTCTACGTCCGGCACCTCAGCCGGGGGCTCGCTGAGCTGGGGCACCACGTCGAGGTGTTCTCCGGGCAGCCGTACCCCGAGCTGGATCCGGGCGTGGACCTGACCGCGGTGGACAGCCTCGACCTCTACAACGACGCCGACCCGTTCCGCACCCCGAACTGGCGCGAGCTGCGGGACGGCATCGACCTGCTCGAGGTCGGCACGATGTGGACGGCCGGCTTCCCCGAACCGCTGACCTTCAGCCTGCGCGCGGCCAAGCTGCTGCGCGCCCGCGCTCACGAGTTCGACGTGGTGCACGACAACCAGTGCCTCGGTTACGGGCTGCTGGGCCTGCAGCGCGCGGGAATTCCGCTGGTCGCGACCGTGCACCACCCGATCACCCACGACCGCCGGGTCGACCTCGCCGACGCCACCGGCTGGCGCCGCCTCGGGCTGCGCCGCTGGTACGGCTTCACCCGCATGCAGGCCAGGGTGGCGCGCCGGATCCCGCACCTGCTGACCGTTTCGGAATCCTCGGCCACCGACATCCGGCGCGACTTCGGCGTTTCCCCGCAGCAGCTCCAGGTGGTTCCGCTCGGCGTCGACGCCGACGTGTTCAAGCCGCCGACCGCACCGCGCGTTCCGGGCCGCATCGTGGCGATGGCCAGCGCGGACACCCCGATGAAGGGCATCGGCACGCTGCTGGAAGCCGTCGCCAAGCTGCGCACCGAGCGCCAGGTGGAACTCGTTCTGGTCGCCAAGCCGATCCCCGGCGGACCCACCGAGCAGCTCATCGACGAACTGGCCATCAACGACACGGTGCGGACCGTGAGCGGCATCAGCGACGCCGAGCTCGCCGAACTGCTCGGATCCGCCGAAGTCGCCAGCGTCCCGTCGCTGTACGAGGGGTTCTCGCTGCCCACGGTGGAGGCGATGGCCTGCGCGACGCCGCTGGTGGCCAGCCGCGCCGGGGCGATCCCGGAAGTCGCCGGCGCCGACGGCGAGTGCGCCGACCTTGTGCCGCCGGGCGACGCGGAAGCGCTGGCCACCGCGCTGGCCCGGCTGCTCGACTCGCCGGAGCGGCGGCAGCGGCTCGGCGAGGCCGGCCGGGCGCGGGTGCTGGCGAAGTACGACTGGAAGTCGGTGGCAGCGGCCACGGTCGACTGCTACGCGGAAGCGATCGCGCGCACCCCGCGCGCACGGAAGGGAGCAACGCTTTGCTGACGGTGGACTTCGACAGGCTCGGCGTGCAGGCGGGGCAGCGGGTGCTGGACCTGGGCTGCGGCGCGGGGCGGCACGCCTTCGAGCTCTACCGCCGCGGCGCGGACGTGATCGCCTTCGACCAGGACGTCGCGGAGCTGGAGAACGTGGCGGCCATGTTCGGCGCGATGAAGGCCGAGAACCAGGTCCCCGACGGCGCCAACGCGCAGACCGTCTCCGGTGACGCCCTCGCCCTGCCGTTCCCCGACGAGCACTTCGACGTGGTCATCGCCTCGGAGATCATGGAGCACATCCCCGAGGACGAGAAGGCCATGCGCGAGCTGGTGCGCGTGGTCAAGCCCGGCGGGCGCGTCGTGGTCACCGTGCCGCGCGCCTGGCCGGAGAAGATCTGCTGGATGCTCTCCGACGAGTACCACCAGGTCGAGGGCGGGCACGTGCGCATCTACAGCGCCGACGAGCTGATCGGCAAGCTCACCGACGCGGGCCTGCGCCCGGCGTTCCACCACTACGCGCACGCGCTGCACTCGCCGTACTGGTGGATCAAGTGCGCCGTGGGCACCGACAACGACGACCACCCGCTGCCCAAGGCCTACCACAAGATGCTGGTGTGGGACCTGATGAAGGGCCCGTGGCTGACCCGCACCGCGGAACGGCTGCTGGACCCGGTCATGGGCAAGAGCATCGCGGTCTACCTGGGCAAGCCGGGAGCGGCCCGTGCGGGGGCCTGAAGTCCCCGGCGTGCTTTCGGCCGACCAGGCCGTGCAGACCGGGCGGGCCATCGCGGCGACCCAGCTGGAGTCCGGTGCGATCCCGTGGTTCGTCGGCGGGCACGTGGACCCGTGGGACCACGTCGAATCGGCGATGGCGCTGTCGGCGACCGGTCTGCTGGCCGAGGCCGAGCGCGCGTACGAGTGGTTGCGCACGACCCAGCGCGCGGACGGATCGTGGCCGCTGCAGGTCCGCGACGGCCGCGTCGAGGACGCCGGGGCGGACACCAACTTCTGCGCCTACCCGGCGGTCGGCGTGTGGCACCACGTGCTGATCAGCGGTGACGACGCGTTCGCCGAGCGGATGTGGCCGGTGGTGCGCACCGCGATCGGCTTCGTGCTCACCGCGCAGCGGGAGCGCGGCGAGATCGACTGGGCCATCGGCGAATCCGGGATCCCGACCGGTGAGGCGCTGCTGTCCGGCTGCTCGAGCATCCACCACAGCCTGCGGTGCGCGCTGGCGCTGGCCGAGCACCTGGACCAGCCGCAGCCGGGCTGGGAGGTGGCGCTGGGACGGCTCGGCCACGTCATCCGGCACCACCCGGAGGCGTTCACGCCGAAGACCCGCTACTCGATGGACTGGTACTACCCGGTGCTCGGCGGTGCGCTGCGCGGCGAAGCCGGGCGCAAGCGGCTGTTCGAGCGCTGGTCGGACTTCGTGGTCGACGGCCTCGGGATCCGCTGCGTGGACGACCACCCGTGGGTCACCGGTGCGGAGACCTGCGAACTGGTGCTGAGCCTGGAAGCGGTCGACGAGTACGACCGCGCCCGCGAGCTGCTGGCCGCGATGCAGCACCTGCGCGATCCGGACGGTTCGTACTGGACCGGCCTGGTCTACGCCGACAACAAGCGCTGGCCGGAGGAACGCTCGACCTGGACCGCGGGCGCGATGGTCCTGGCGGCCGACGCCCTGTCCCGAACCACGCCGGGCAACGGCATCTTCCGAGGCGAGAAGCTCCCCTCGGGCCTCCCGGTGGAGAACGCCACCTGCTGCGAACTCGAGAACGTCTCCGGCACCTGACCCCCCGCACCGCGTGCCCGCATCGCCGTCCGCGCCACGGGCTTCCGCAAATTCAATGGAAATCAGACGTCCGATTTCCATTGAATTTGCGGACCTCGTCCACGGCACCAGCTGGTCCGGACACGCCTCGGCATGTCGTGTCCCGACACGCCGGGGGACC
>NZ_JBEOVY010000458.1:0-5200 GCF_040295745.1 Saccharopolyspora sp. NPDC002686 | reverse complement strand
GCGCCCGGGCGCCCCCCCTGCGGGGTTTTTTTGTTTATGGGTGCTTATCTATTGCAATTCCTAGTTACGTTTCATTTTTACTCGCCGTACTCGCGGGCTTGGGGAGGTGGTGGGGCGGGCCTCGGGTGCCCGGTGCGCGGGGGTTTGGGCCGGGCGGTCACAATGGGTCGGTGACCAGCTCTGATGTGCACCGCTCCGGATTCGCCTGCTTCGTCGGCCGCCCCAACGCCGGGAAGTCGACGCTGACGAACAGCCTGGTCGGCTCCAAGGTGGCGATCACCTCCAGCAAGCCGCAGACCACCAGGCACGCCATCCGGGGCATCGTGCACCGCCCGGACGCGCAGCTGATCATCGTCGACACCCCCGGCCTGCACCGCCCGCGCACGCTGCTCGGCAAGCGGCTCAACGACCTGGTCTACGAGACCTGGTCCGAGGTCGACGTGATCGGGTTCTGCGTGCCTGCGGACCAGAAGGTCGGCCCGGGCGACAAGTTCATCATCGAGCAGCTGAAGAAGGTGGCCCGCCGCACCCCGGTGCTGGGCATCGTCACCAAGACCGACCTGGTGTCCAAGGACCAGGTCGCCCAGCAGCTGCTGGACCTGCAGCAGCTGATGGACTTCGCGGACCTGGTGCCGGTGTCGGCCAAGGACTCCTACCAGGTCGACGTGCTCTCCGACCTGCTGGTCAAGCAGATGCCGGAAGGGCCGCAGCTGTACCCGGACGGCGAGCTGACCGACGAGCCGGAGACCACCCTCATCGCCGAGCTGATCCGCGAGGCCGCGCTGGAGGGGGTGCGCGACGAGCTGCCGCACTCGCTGGCGGTGACCATCGAGGAGATGATCCCGCGCGAGGACCGCGACGACCTGATCGACGTGCACGCGGTGGTCTACGTCGAGCGCTCCAGCCAGAAGTCGATCGTCATCGGCCGTGGCGGGGAGCGCCTGCGCGCGGTCGGCACCCAGGCGCGCAAGCACATCCAGGCGCTGTTGGGCAGCAAGATCTACCTGGATCTGCACGTCAAGGTGGCCAAGGACTGGCAGCGCGACCCGAGGCAGCTGCGCAAGCTGGGTTTCTGATCACATCGCCGGTGTGAAATCGCTGGAACGGCCCCGCGCGCTCCTGCGTCTCAGGTACGTTGCTGCCGATCTTTGCGCTCAGCCGCAAGGCGGCTTGTAGGACTTTCAAAGGAAATGACGTGACGAATCCCTATGGCGGCCCGCCTTCGGGTCCCAACCCGCAGCAGCCGTACGGTCAGCAGCCCGGTGGATACGGACCGCCCTCGGGACCGATGCCGCAGCAGCCCTACGGTCAGCCCTCGCCCTACGGGCAGCAGGGCTACGGCGCCGCTCCGCCGAACAACAACATCGGGTGGGGCATCGGCTCGATCTTCCTCTGCTGGCCGTTCGCGATCCCGTCGCTGATCAAGGCCACCTCGGTGCAGAACCTGTGGGCCCAGGGCCAGTTCCAGCAGGCCCAGGTGGCCGCGGCCGAGGCCAAGAAGTGGGGCAAGATCGGCATCATCACCGGTGCCTGCGGTTGGGTCCTGCTCATCCTGTTCTACGTCGTGATCTTCGTCATCCTTGCCGCTGCGGCGAGCAGCACCAGCTACTGATCCGTTCAGCCCGGCCATGCCGTTGCGCGAGGGCGAAGCCGTCCGCAACGGCATGGCTGAACGCGGGGGGAGAGAGATTTTGAGCGAGCCGTCTGAACAGAATCAGGTGCCGTCCCAGGATCCGGTCAGCCTGCCCGCACCGATGCCGGCTCCGCCCCCGTACTCGGCGCAGTTCGGCGTGGCGCCGGTGCCGCTGAACAACAACCTGGGCTGGGCCATCGCGAGCCTGTTGATCTGCTGGCCCTTCGGGATTCCCTCGTTGATCAAGGCGCTGCAGGTCAACTCGCTGTGGTACCAGGGACAGCACGCCCAGGCGCAGTTGGCAGCCGATGACGCCAAGAAGTGGGGCAAGATCGGCGTCATCCTCGGTGCTTGCGGCTACGGCCTGCTCGTCCTGCTCGTCATCGCCTACTTCGTGATCATCTTCGTGGCCCTCGGCTCGATCACGGTCTCCCAGCTATGAGCGCAGGTCGGCTGCGCGCCATGGCGCTCCCAGCGGCCACGGTGCTGGTCGGATGCGCGGGAGCTGCCGTGGTGCTCGCCGCGGACCCGACTTCCGACGCGGGATTTCCGCTGCCGCCGTGCCCGGTCAAGTTCCTGACCGGGCTGGACTGCCCGGGCTGCGGTGTGACGCGCATGATCTACAGCCTGCTGCACGGCGATGTGCTGGCGGCGCTGCACTACAACGCGGCGGCGATGCTGTTCATCCCGTTCTTCCTGTGGACCTGGGGCGCCTGGGTGCTGGGACGCTGGCGTGGTCGGAGGGTGACCACCTGGGAGCAGTGGCGCTGGTCGCCGCACGCAGCGCTGGTCCTGATCGCCGTCTGGGCGGTGATCAGGAACCTGCCCTTCCCGCCGTTCGAAAGCCTCTACGTCTAGCTGTCGAACTCGCCCTGGAGGGCCGGACCGAGCACACCGGTAGCAGCGAGGACGACGAACGTGATCAACAGCGCCCACACCGCGAACAGCGACCAGCCGACGATGATGCCGGTCAGCGCCATGCTGCGGTTGGTGTAGGCCTGCGGGTCGCGGTTGATCTCGCGCATCGACACGTGCCCGAGGATCGCGCCGATCGGCCCGACGAGCAGCGCGCCGTAGCACGTGAAGATCGCGGCCAGCGAGACGCACATCGACGCGATCGCCATGCCGTTGTTCCGGGGGAGCTGCGGATAACCCGTGCCGTACGGCGAAGGGGCCTGGTAGTACGGGTTGTTCGGGTCGTACGGGTAGGTCATCCGTTCCTCTCAAGCTCAGCTGGTTCGCCGGTAGGACGTCCCGACGGGCGAACCGGATCCCCGCATTCTTCGCCTTGCTCGCGAGTTGCCCGCACAGAGGTGCGACGATGTGGGGGTGAGCCTCTACCGGGATACCGCGGTCGTGCTGCGGGTGCAGAAGCTGGGTGAGGCGGATCGGATCATAACCCTGCTGACCCGCCGCTACGGGAAGGTGCGCGCGGTGGCCAAGGGGGTGCGCCGGACCACGTCGAGGTTCGGCGCCCGCGTCGAGCCGTTCTGCCACGTCGACGTGCAGCTCTACACCGGTCGCACGCTCGACGTGATCACCCAGGTCCAGACCCTGGACGCCTTCGGCCTGCACATCGTCGACGACTACCAGCGCTACACCGCGGCCTGCGCGGTGCTGGAGACCGTGGACCGGCTGGCCGCCGAAGAGGGCGAACCGGTGCTGCGGCTCTACCTGCTGGCCAACGGGGCGCTGCGGGCGCTGGCCGCCCGGGATCGCGACTCCTCGCAGGTGCTCGACGCGTTCCTGCTGCGCGCGATGTCGTTCGCCGGGTGGGCCCCGGCGCTGTCCGAGTGCGCGCGGTGCGGTGCGTCCGGGCCGCACGTGGCGTTCAACGTGCAGGCCGGTGGCGCGGTGTGCGCGCAGTGCCGCCCGGCCGGTTCGGTCCGGCCGTCCGCGCACACGCTGCCGTTGATGGAGGCGCTGCTGCACGGCGACTGGGCGAGCGCGGAGCGGGCCGAGCAGTCGGTGCGCCGCGAGGCCAGCGGGCTCATCGCCGCCCACCTGCAGTGGTACATGGAGCGCCAGCTGCGCTCGCTGCCGCTGGTCGAGCGGACCGTGCCGGAGCTGATCCGGGAGCGGGCGGCGGAAGCCGCGCTGGTCGGCACCGCCGAGGACGGGCGCTGAACTGTTGATCGACGCGGGCGGGGACAATGGAGCCGCACGCAGTCCGAAGGGGAGAAGCCAGATATGTTGCGACGCCGTGGGCGGGGCAAGGACGACCCGACCGTACGGGCGCCGGATCCACACGCCTCGGGGGAGAAGCCGCCGGCGCTGCCCGCCGAGTTCGTGCCCAACCACGTCGCGGTCGTGATGGACGGCAACGGCCGGTGGGCCAACGAGCGCGGCCTGCCCCGCATCGAGGGGCACAAGCGCGGCGAGGCCGTCGTGCTGGAGCTGGCCCGCGGTGCGATCGAGCTCGGCGTCAAGTGGCTGTCGCTGTACGCCTTCTCCACCGAGAACTGGAAGCGCAGCCCGGACGAGGTGCGGTTCCTGATGGGCTTCAACCGCGACGTGATCGCGCGGCGCGTCGACGAGCTCGACGAGATGGGCGTGCGGGTGCGCTGGGCCGGGCGCAAGCCGAAGCTGTGGCGCAGCGTGGTCAACCAGCTGCAGTCCGCCGAGGTGCGCACGGAGAACAACGAGGTCATGAACCTGACCATGTGCGTCAACTACGGCGGCCGGGCCGAGATCGGCGACGCGGCGCGGGAGATCGCGCGGCTGGCGGCGGCCGGGAAGATCAACCCGGACAAGGTCGACGAGCGCACCCTCGCGAAGTACCTGTACCAGCCGGAGATGCCGGACGTGGATCTGTTCATCCGGCCCTCCGGGGAGCGGCGGACGTCGAACTTCATGCTCTGGCAGTCCGCTTACGCCGAGTTCGTCTTCCAGGACACCCTGTTCCCCGACGTGGACCGACGGCACCTGTGGCGGGCGTGCGAGGAGTACGCCCGCCGCGACCGGCGGTTCGGCGGGGCTGTTGATCGGGCGGCATCCGGTGAACCCGCCCAGGAGGGCAATTGATGACCCAGGAGGCCGCAACCACGGCGCGGTTGATGACCGCGGCCAAGGAAGCGCTGGAGACCTACCACGACGTGCACGTCGACGACGACGGCGCGCTGACCTTCCGGCACTCGGAGGTGCCGTGCGCGGTGCAGGCGATGCAGCTCGCCGAAGGGCTGACCGTGCTGAGCCTGACCTGCGTGGTCGCGTGGGACCTGCCAGCGTCCGAGGAGCTCGCCCAGTCCGTCGCGGAGCGCGCCGGGCAGGGCCTGTTCGGCACGCTGGGCGTGGTCCGCACCGAACGCGGCATGGACGTCACGCTGCGCTACGCGTTCCCGGCCGAGGGAATGGCACCGGCGCCGCTGGGCACCTTGATGATGCTTGTCGTGGCCACGGCGTCCCAGCTGCGCGCCGAACTCCTCGAGTCCGAGGACACCGCGTCCTGACGCTCCCGGGGACGCAAATTCAATGGAAATCGGACATCCGATTTCCATTGAAATTGCGTCACTCCGGACGACGTGGCGGGGACGTCCGCCGATCGCCGCGCGAGAATTCAGTACCTCC
>NZ_JBEOVY010000457.1:0-5243 GCF_040295745.1 Saccharopolyspora sp. NPDC002686 | reverse complement strand
GGAATTTGCGGACACCCGGGTCCGGGAGGTGGTGAACGGATCGGTGGGTCGGGGCCGTGGGGTGGGTGGACCGGGGACCACCCAGCGAGGAGCCGAGCGCGATGACCACGACCCTGTTTCGCCGACCTAGTCGGGAGCAGCCTCCGGAGATGCCGAGCGGGGAGCTCTCCCTGCAGGAGCCTCCGCCGCTGCCGGAGACAGTGGGCCGGGACTTCCTGTCGTCGCTGATGATGCTGCCGATGATGCTCGGCGGCGGCGTGTTCATGCTGATCTACATCGCGCCGCGGAACCCGATGCTGGGCCTGGGCATGTTCGGTCTGATGCTGACGATGGCGCTGCTGATGTTCCTGGTCCAGCTGGCCCGCGGCGGAACCGAACGGCGCCAGAAGATGCGCGGCGAACGACGCGACTACCTGCGCTACCTCGGCCAGGTCCGCTCCCAGGTCCGGACCGCGGCGGCGAAGCAGCGGGAGTCGCTGTCCTGGCGCCACCCGGACCCGGACAGCCTCTGGTCGGTGGCGATGACCGGCCGCCTGTGGGAGCGCCGGGCCGCGCACGGCGACTTCGCCGAGGTCCGCATCGGCACCGGCTCGCAGCGCCTCGCCGTCCGGATGACCCCGCTCAGCACCAAGCCGATCTCCGACCTGGAACCGCTGTCCGCCCGGGCGCTGCGCCGGTTCATCAACGCCTACAGCTCGGTCGCGAACCTGCCGACGTCGCTGTTCCTGCGCGGTTTCGCCAAGGTGCGCTTCGCCGGTGAGGAGGAGGCGATCCGCGCGGTGACCCGGTCCGCGCTCGCGCAGCTGGTCACCTTCCACTCGCCGGAGGACCTGCGGGTCGTGGTGTGCGCGGCCCCGGACCGGGTGCACCTGTGGGACTGGGTGAAGTGGCTGCCGCACGCGCAGCACCCGGTCGAGCAGGACGGCGCGGGCCAGGTCCGCCTGCTGGCCGACGGGGTGGATGCGCTGACCGATCTGCTCGACGCCGAGCTCGGCGAGCGCGGCCGGTTCGAGGCAGCGGCCTCGCCGAGCCCGGAGGAGCCGTACGTGGTGATCGTGCTGGACGGCGTCGACGTCCCCGCCGAGTCGCGCCTGGCCGGCACCGGCTACCACAACTCCGTCGTCCTCGACGTCTCCGACGCCCTCACCGGCGGCGCCGGGCGAACCACGCTGCGGCTGGACGTCACCTCCGAGCGGGTGGACATGGTGCGCACCGACCGCACCGGCCAGGAGGTCCGCACCGAGCTGTGCACCCCGGACCTGCTCAGCACCGCGAAGGCCGCGACCCTGGCCCGGACGATCTCCCCGTACCGGCTCGGCGGCACCACCGACGTCGCCGAGCCGATGGTGGCGAACTTCGAGCTGCCGCAGCTGTTGGGCATCGGCGACCTCGACGCGTGGGATCCGAAGTCGATGGCGCGGAACGGGTTGACCCGCGATCGGCTGCGGATCCCCATCGGCATCACCGAGAACGGCGCGCCGATCGAGCTCGACATCAAGGAGTCGGCGCAGGGCGGGATGGGCCCGCACGGCTTGCTGATCGGCGCCACCGGTTCCGGCAAGAGCGAGCTGCTGCGCACGATGGTGCTGGGCATGGCGATGACGCACTCGTCGGAGACGCTGAACTTCGTGCTGGTCGACTTCAAGGGCGGCGCGACGTTCCTCGGACTCGACCGGCTCCCGCACGTCTCCGCGGTGATCACCAACCTCGCCGACGAGGCGACCCTGGTGACCAGGATGCAGGACGCGCTGCACGGGGAGATGGTGCGGCGCCAGGAGTTCCTGCGCGCGGCCGGGAACTACAGCTCGCTGTTGGAGTACGAGAAGGCGCGCCTGTCCGGGGCACCGCTGGATCCGCTGCCGACGTTGTTCGTGATCGTCGACGAGTTCTCCGAGCTGCTGGCCGCGAACCCCGACTTCGGCGAGCTGTTCGTGATGATCGGCCGGCTCGGCCGCTCGTTGGGCGTGCACCTGCTGCTGGCCAGCCAGCGCATCGAGGACGGCCGGATGCACAAGCTGGAGAGCCACCTGTCCTACCGGATCGGCCTGCGCACGTTCTCCGCGATGGAGAGCCGGTCGGTGATCGGGGTTCCCGACGCCTACCAGCTGCCGAGCGCGCCCGGCAACGGCTACCTGCGCAGCGACGTCGCGACGCTGATCCGCTTCAAGGCCGCCTACGTGTCCGGCCAGCACCGCAGGCGCACCCGCGAGCAGCGGCAGGAGGAGGTGCGGCGGCAGGTCGTCCCGTTCGGCGTCGGCAAGCTCCCGGTATCCGCCGCTCCGGCTCCGGAACCCGCGCCCGCAGCGAACGACGACTCCGGCGATTCCGTGCTCTCGGTCGCCGTGGACAAGCTCGTCGGCCACGGTCCGCCCGCGCACCAGGTGTGGCTGCCGCCGCTGGCCGATCCGCCGGCGCTCGACCAGCTGCTCCCGCCGCTGCTGCCCGATCCCGAGCGCGGGCTGACCGCGTCGGGCTGGCCGGGCTGCGGTCGGCTCGTGGTGCCGGTCGGCGTGGTGGACAAGCCGTTCGAGCAGAGCCGCGACCTGCAGGTAGTCGACCTGTCCGGGGCGGGCGGGCACGTCGGCATCGCGGGTGGTCCGCAGTCCGGCAAGAGCAACCTGCTGCGCACCTTGATCGCCTCGATCGCGCTCACCCACACCCCGGCCGAGGCGCAGTTCTACTGCCTCGACTTCGGCGGCGGCACGCTGTCCTCATTGGACGGTCTGCCGCACGTCGGCGGCGTCGCCGGTCGGCTGCAGGCCGAGCGGGTGGCGCGCACCATCGCCGAGGTGCAAACCCTGTTGGCGCAGCGGGAGAAGACCTTCGCCGAGCACGAGGTGGAGAGCATGGCCGCCTACCGGGAGCGGCGCGCGAAGGGCGAGTTCGCCGACGACCCGCATGGCGACGTGTTCCTCGTCGTCGACGGGTGGGGCGCGCTGCGCTCGGAGTTCGAGCAGCACGACATGGCGCTGCGCGCGCTCGCCAGCCGCGGCCTCGCCTACGGCGTGCACCTGCTGGTCACCACGAACCGCTGGTCCGACGTGCACAGCGCGTTGCGTGACCAGCTCGGCACCCGGCTGGAGCTGCGGCTCGGCGACTCGATCGACTCGATGATCAACATGCGCAAGGCGGCGGAGGTCCCGCAGATCCCGGGTCGCGGCATGACTTCGGACCAGATGCACTTCCTGGCCGGGGTGCCGCGCATCGACGGCGTCGCGGGCACCGACGGCCTCGCCGAATCGACCAGGGAGCTGTGCGCGGCGGTCGCGGAGAGCTGGTCCGGCCGGGATGCGCCGGTGGTGCGGATGCTGCCCGCCGTGCTGCCCGCGGCGGAACTGCCCGCCCCGCAGCCGGGCCCGAAGGTCGCGCTCGGTGCGGGCGAGCTGGACCTGCAACCGGTGTGGCACGACTTCGGCGACCGGCCGCACCTGACCGTCGTCGGCGACAGCGGCAGCGGCAAGACCGCGGCGCTGCGGCTGATCGCGAACGCCATCACCAGCGTGTACTCGCCGGAGCAGGCGCAGGTCCTGGTCGTCGATCCGCGCCGCGGACTGCTGGAATCGGTGCCCGAGGCCTACCGCCGCGGTGCTGCGGTGTCCGCGCCTGCGGCCGAGACGTTGGTCCGGCAGCTCGCCGAGGAGCTGAAGGAGCGGGTGCCCGGCACCGACATCACCCCGGCGCAGCTGCGCAGGCGGGACTGGTGGAGCGGCCCGGAGATCTTCGTGCTGGTCGACGACTACGACCTGATGCTGGGCCCGATGGGCGGCCCGTTCGACCCGCTCGTGGAGCTGGTCCCGCAGGCCGGCGACATCGGCCTGCACCTGGTGATGGCCCGCGCGGCGGCGGGCTCGAGCCGGTCGTCGATGGAGCCGGTGACCCGCCGCTTGCAGGAGTCGAACACCCCGGAGCTGGCGCTGTCGATGCCGGCCAACGAACTACCGCTGCTCAACGGCGCCCGAGGCCGGCAGCTGCCACCCGGCCGAGCGCTGCTGGTGACCCGTCGCGACGGCATCGGCCTGCAGATCGGCTGGACGGAGGAACCGGAGTGAGCTTTCGAGGAGCCGTGCTGGCCGCGGTCCTGGGCGTCGTGGCGACCGCGTCCCCGGCCGTGGCCCAACCGATCGGGCAGTGCACGCCACCAGCGGAAACCCCGGTGACGACGATGTCCTGGGCGCAGCAGCGGATGGGCGCGGACCGGGCGTGGCCGCTGACGGAGGGGGACGTGGTCGTCGGCGTGGTCGACACCGGCGTCAGCGCCGCCGCACCGGCGCTGTCCGGTGCGGTGCTGCGGGGTTCGGACCTGGGCGGTGGTCCCGGCGACGGCGACTGCTTCGGTCGCGGCACGTTCATCGCGTCGCTGATCGCGGCTCGGCCGAGCAGCGACCCGCACGTCCCGTTCGCCGGGGTCGCACCGGCGGCGAAGATCTTCCCGGTCCGGGTCAGCGACGATCCGCCGAAGATCCTGGACCACGCCGGGCTCGCGGTGGACATCGGCAGGGGCATCCGGGCGGCGGTCGACGGCGGTGCCCGGGTGGTCGCCGTCGGGCTGGTGGCCACATTGGACATGCCGGAGCTGCGGGCCGCCGTCGCCTACGCCGCCGAGCGGGACGTGCTGGTCGTAGCGTCCGCCGCGGTACCGAAGAAGGGCCAGCTCGCCTTCCCCGCCCGCATTCCCGGCGTCCTCGCGGTGACCCCGGTCGGTCCGGACGGCCCGTCGCAGTCCGCGAACTACGGCGCACCGCCGGCGATCGCCGCCCCGGCCCAGCAGCTCGTCGGCCTCTCCCCGCAGGGCTCCGGCCACCGCGTCTCCTCCGGGGACGAGCTGTCCGTGGCCTACGCAGCAGGCGCCGCAGCTCTCGTCCGCGCCTACCACCCGGCGCTGTCCGCACCCGAAGTCGCCGAGCGCCTGCTCGGCACGGCCGACCACCCCTCGACGCCGCTCCCGAACGAGCTGATCGGCTACGGCGTCGTCGACCCGTTCGCCGCAGTCACCACGATCCCCAACACCGACCCGCCCAAGCCCCCGGTCCCGGAACACCTGGCAGTTCCCAAACCCGCTGCAGCAGACCCGAACCCGGCGAACCGGGCCCTCTGGCTCACCGGAGCGATCGCCGCAGCAGCGCTCCTCCTCGCAGGCCCGGCAGCAGCCGCAGCAGCCCGCCGACGCCGCGCGGACTGAGCCTCACCTCTCGTGAGCGGCGATGGTCGCTCTTACCACCATCGCCGCTCACGAAAACTCGTGG
>NZ_JBEOVY010000456.1:0-5254 GCF_040295745.1 Saccharopolyspora sp. NPDC002686 | reverse complement strand
AACCTCGGGCAGCTGGCGATGCTCCTGCGCGCCCGCTACCTGGTCGACGTGCAGTCCTACACCAAGGTCGCCGGACTGCCGTTCCGAGCCGAGGAGCTGCAGAACGTGCTCACCGATGTCGTGCAGGGGGTGTCCGCGTGACGACCACCGATCTGGGAATCCCGGGCCTGGGCGGGCTGGCCGGAGTGCCGACCGCCGACGAACCGCAGAAGGCCAAGGACTTCAAGTCGGACCAGGAAGTCCGCTGGTGCCCGGGCTGCGGCGACTACGTCGTGCTCAACGCGGTGCAGAGCTTCCTGCCGTCGTTGGGGCTCAAGCGGGAGAACATCGTGTTCATCTCGGGCATCGGGTGCTCGTCCCGGTTCCCGTACTACATGAACACCTACGGGATGCACTCCATCCACGGCCGCGCCCCGGCGATCGCCACCGGTCTGGCGACCAGCCGGCCGGACCTGTCGGTGTGGGTGGTGACCGGTGACGGCGACGCGCTGTCCATCGGCGGCAACCACCTGATCCACGCCCTGCGCCGCAACGTGAACCTCAAGATCCTGCTGTTCAACAACCGGATCTACGGCCTGACCAAGGGCCAGTACTCGCCGACCAGCGAGGTCGGCAAGGTCACCAAGTCGACCCCGGCCGGTTCGCTGGACCACCCGTTCAACCCGGTGTCGCTGGCGCTGGGCGCGGAGGCGTCGTTCGTGGCGCGGGTGATCGACTCGGACCGCGCGAGCGTGACGGAAACCCTGAAGGCGGCGGCGGAACACCGCGGCAGCGCACTGGTGGAGATCTACCAGAACTGCCCGATCTTCAACGACGGCGCCTTCGACGTGCTGAAGGACAACGAGGAGAAGCAGCGCCGGATCGTCTCGCTGAAGCACGGCGAGCCGATCACCTTCGGCCCGGAGGACGAGCGCTACGGCGTGGTTTCGGGTGCCGACGGCTTCCGCGTCTCCAAGCTGTCCGAAGTGGACGAGTCCGAGGTGGTGGTCCACGATGCGAACCGCGAGGACCCGTCCTACGCCTTCGCGCTGTCCCGCCTCGGCGGCCAGGACCTGAGCCCGGCGGTGACGGGCATCTTCCGCTCGGTCCAGCGCCCCACCTACGACGACCTGGCCAGGGCTCAGGTGGAGGAGGCCCAGCAGTCCAAGCCGGCCGACCTCCAGCACCTGCTCCACGGCAACGACACCTGGACCATCTGAGGTTCGCAACGCGGTGAAGGGCACCTCGATCCGTCGAGGTGCCCTTCACCATGTTCGGGTCCTGTTGGAACCACCGAGCTCACCGGCTTCGTGAGCACTTCGGGGCGCCCCAGCACCCCGAACCGCTCACGACCGCCTGTTGCCGGGTCAGGGGAGGAGGTCTGCGAGGTGGTGGACCTGGTCGGGATTGGGTGACCAGCAGTAGAGGACCGCATCGTCCGCACCCAGGGATTCGAGTTGGCGGAGTTGGGTTTTCAGGGCTGCCGGGGTGATGATCGCGGCATCGGCGATGGGAAGGCCGAGGCCGATCTTCATGTCTTGCGCCTCCGAAAGGGCAGGGTGAACACCTGTGCCGCACCTCGTTTCGCGCGAGCGGGTTCCCGTTCTGCGGCGAACTCCTGGGGAACCTGATCAGAGTGCGGCCACACTACCTCGGGCGCGCTCCATTGCGCAGTCGAATTGTCGAACCCGCCCGGGGAGTCGGTCAGGCGGTGGCGAGGCCCGCTTCGTCGGAGATCTGGGGCCCGCTCAGACGAAGAAGCTGTCGTGGCGGTGGAAGAACTCCGCGCGTTCTTCGTCGCTGAGCGAACCCAGTTCGGTGATGCCTTCGAAGTACTCCTCGCGGGGCGCGCCGGGGGCGAAGAGCATGAGCATCGAGGCGGGTTCGCCCGATTCGTTGCGGAAGGCGTGCAGGCCTCCCACCGGGACGTAGAGGTAGTCGCCGGACGTGGCGTCGATCCAGCGCTCGCCGTCGAAGAGCCGCATGGTGCCGGAGAGGACGAAGAACGACTCCGACATCGCCTTGTGGAAGTGCGTGCTCGGCCCGGCGCTCTCCGGACCCATGTCCACCCGGTACAGCCCGTACTCGCCGCCGGTGGAGGCGGTGGTGGACAGGTAGTGGTAGGCGGTGCCGGCGCCGACGGTGGGTCCGTCGGTGGCGATCGGCTTGGCGACGAAGTCGGGCTCGGCGGTCGCGGGCCGGAAGCTGGCGCTGATCTCGCCGTGCTCGCCGAAGTAGCGGGGATCGGGATAGGACACGGTTGCTCCTCAGTCGGTGCGGAGGGGTTCGAGCAGGTCGTGGGGCCGGATCGGCCGGACTGCTCCTCGGTCGATCGAAGTAGGCAAACGTTAAGATAATCAGCGTTCATGTGAATGTCAATTAAATGAACACTGAGACATCTTCGTTCGTGGTGGATGCGGTGCCGGAACCGGGTTTTTGCTGGGGCTGGGCGCAAGGAGAGGGCGGGCTTGGCGGGGGATTTGCCCACCTTCTGCTGATTGACCGGGCAAGGACGCGGGCTTACCTTCGCTTGGCGAATGATCAGCTAGGAGGTCGGCATGTGCCAGGACTGCTGTCGGCGTTCCCCGCAGCCCCGCATCTCGCGGGCCCAGTTCCTCAAGCTCGTCGGGCTGGCCACGGCGGGCGTTGCGGTGTCGGCGGGGTGTTCCACGGGCGCGCCGGGTCCAGCTGGGGGAGGAGGGCCGGTGCTGATCGACAACGTGCGGGGCTTCACGCTGACCCCCGACGGGCCGTTCGAGTTCTCGAACCTGCTGATCAAGGCGGACGGGCGGGTGGAAGGGCTCGACGTCGGCAACGCCGGGGGAGCCGAGCGCATCGACGGGCGCGGGCGGGTGCTCATCCCCGGCCTGCACGACGCGCACGGGCACTTCGGGCAGCTCGGCGCCAACGTTTCGCAGCTCAACCTCGCCGGGACCAAGTCGCTGGACGAAGCGATGAAGGCGCTCAAGGCCTTCGCCGCGGAGCACCCGGACCGGCAGTGGATCCTCGGGCGCGGTTGGAACGACGTGATCTGGGGCCTCGGGAGGTTGCCGTCCGCCGCGGACCTGGACGCCGTGGTGCCGGACCGCCCGGTGTGGCTGGTGCGGGTCGACGGGCACGCCGGCGTGGCGAATTCCGCCGCGCTGCGGCAGATCGGCATCAACCGCGACACCCCGACGCCCTCGGGCGGGGAGATCGTGCGCGGTGCCGACGGCGCACCCACCGGGGCTTTCGTCGACGCCGCGCAGGACCTCGTCGAGGAGCACCTGCCGAAACCGACCACCGAGGACATCAAGCAGAACTTCCTGGCCGCGCAGCGGAAGCTCAACGAGGTCGGGCTCACCTCGGTCAGCGATGCGGGCACCAGCGCCGCCGAACTCGCCGTCCTGCACCAGCTCGCCGCCTCCGGCGAGCTGACGATCCGCACCAACTCGTTCCTCACCTACGACGCCTACCGCGAACTCGGCGTGCAGGCGCGCGGTGATTCCTTCGCGAACGACATGCTGCGGGTCCGCACCGTCAAGCTCTACATCGACGGCGCGCTCGGCTCGCACGGTGCCGCGATGCTCCAGCCCTACGCCGACGACCCCGGCAACTCCGGGCTGCCGCAGATGGACGCCGCGGAGCTGCGCAACCGGGTCACGCAGGTGATGCGGGACGGGTTCCAGGTGGCCACCCACGCCATCGGCGACGCCGGGAACCGGATGGTGCTTGACGCTTACGAGGCCGCGATGGCCGAGGTCGGCGGGGACATGCGGCATCGCATCGAGCACGCGCAGGTCCTGGCGGTCGAGGACATCCCGCGGCTGCGCAGCCACGGGATCATCGCCTCGATGCAGCCGGTGCACGCCACCGACGACATGAACATGGCGGAGAAGCGCGTCGGGCCGCAGCGCATCGCGGGCGCCTACGCGTGGCGGACGATGCTGGAGCAGGGCATCCCGATCGCGTCGGGGTCCGACTTCCCGGTGTCCTCGGAGAACCCGTTCGACGGGCTGCACGCGGCGATCACCCGCACCGACCGGGACGGCCAGCCGGTCGGCGGCTGGTACCCGCAGCAGGCGATGAACCCGGTGGAGGCGCTGCGCTCGTTCACCCTCGACGCCGCGTTCGCCGCGCACCAGGAACGGGTGATCGGCAGCCTGGAACCCGACAAGTGGGCGGACTTCCTCATCCTCGACCAGGATCCGCTGGACCCGCCGCCGGGGCGGGCGCGCTGGCAGACCAAGACGCTGCAGACCTGGGTCGCCGGGCGCCGCGTCGGCGAGTACGGGGAGCTGTAGACCGTGCCGATGCGGTAGGGCGCGTACTGCACCGATCGGATCTCGGACGGCTGAGCGGTGCTTAGGCTCGGCTGACCGGTTGGTGTGGGTGAGCGGACTGCTCGCTCGTCCAACGGGACGAACGGTCCGTTCGCTCCAACCGGGTCCCGTTGCCGAGGAGAGCGGCGTGCCATGACGCAGACCGTGAGCAAGCGGACCTGGAGCGACACCGGGCGTCCGTTCCCGTACGTGCTGATGTACCACTCGGTCGCCGTCTACCAGCACGATCCGTACCTGGTGACCGTCGACCCGCGCCGCTTCGACCAGCAGCTGCGGTGGCTGCGGAGCAACGACCTGCGCGGGGTGTCGATGCGCGAGCTGATGCAGGCCCGCCGAGCGGGGGACGCGCGCGGTCTGGTCGGGCTGACCTTCGACGACGGCTACGCCGACTTCGCGCGCAACGTGGTGCCCGCGCTGCGGCGGCACGGGTGCAGCGCCACCGTTTTCGTGATCGCCGGGCGGATCGGCGGCGACAACGAGTGGGATCCGGCGGGGCCGCGCAAGCGGTTGATGACCGCCGAGGAGGTGCAGGAGGTCGCCGGGGCGGGCGTGGAGGTCGGCTCGCACGGGCTGCTGCACCAGTACCTGTCCTATGTGGACGAGGACGAGCTGTTCGCCGAGGTGGTCGGGAGCCGGGAACTGCTGCGCGAGATCACCGGCCAGGACGTCGCCGGCTTCTGCTACCCGTACGGCGACGTCGACCGGAGGGTGGTGCACGCCGTGGAGGCGGCCGGTTACGACTACGCCTGCGCCATCTGGCGCTCCGAGGCGTCCGGCGTGCACGCCCTGCCCCGCACCTACATCGGCGACCGCGACGGTGCCCTGCGCCTGCGCGCCAAGCACCTGCGCCACCGGCTCACCACCAACCGCTGACTTCAGCCGTGCGGGTGAGGGGGGACCGCAGTTTCAATTGAAACTGCAGATCCCACCCACGGCGGATCACAGTTTCAACC
>NZ_JBEOVY010000455.1:0-5269 GCF_040295745.1 Saccharopolyspora sp. NPDC002686 | reverse complement strand
GGCCGAACTCCGCTCATCCGGCGGAGTCGGCCGCGGGCCCTCGTAGCATTGCTCGATCAAGTGCTCACAACTTGCGCCGACGCAGGTCGGAGCGGATGTCCCAGGCGGTCCAACCGATCCCGCCCAGCGCGATCCCGCCCATTCCGATCAACAGCAGAACCTGGCCCATTCCGCCTCCCTTCGCCCGCCGCGGCGGGCCTGCGGGTGCAGTCAGAGCCTGAACGATCGCCTCGAAGATCGCCGAGCGTGTTCAGCGCGCAGAACCTGTTCGGGTGAGCACCTCGGCGAAGGATCGCGATGATCGCCCAGCCGCGCCCGATTGCGGTGCGCACGATCCGTCATCGCTGATCATCGAGTTGGTGAACCCTCCTCGATGGGGCGATTCACCGGCATGTTGGCACCCACCCGGGCCGGGGTTCGGCTGGATCATGTGCGGCGACGAGTTCCGGCACCTGGCCGGACACGACCTGCTCGCGCGGAAGGAGGGACACCACGATGTCCACCGGTCAACGGGCCGCGCTGGTCGAGCTGACCAGCGCCTTGCACGGCTGGGTGGGACCAGCGGCGATCACTGCTGGTGTCCTGCTGCTGATCGTCGCGCTGTTTCGCCGATCTCGGTCCACACTGGCGAAGAAGCGACGGACGGCGCGACCGAGTGCGGCCGAGTGGTGGTGACGTGCTCGTCCCGAGCTGACCCGGGAGGCCCGCCGGCTGCGGGCACCGAGGGGGGAGGGGTGCATGGCCGAGACCACGCGGGAGACCGGGGCCGTCGAGCCGACTTCCGGCCGGAGGTCACCGGCCGGGCAGCAGTGGCGGGTGGTGCCGGCACCGGTGCAGCCGCCGCAGCGCGGGGGACACCGGCTCGACCTGCGGACCACGATCGCGATCGACCTGGGCCGGTTGGCCTCCTCGATGTCGAGGCGGCTCGGCCTGGGCAGCGGCGCGATGATCGGTGGCCGCCTCGCGCTGAGCCTGCAACCGCAGGCACTGCGCAGGCTGGTGGTCGGACGGCGCGTGGTGATGGTGACCGGGACCAACGGCAAGACCACCACCACCCGGATGGTGGCCGAGGCGCTCCGCTCCCGAGCTCCGGCGGTCAGCAACGCCACCGGCGCGAACATGCTCGACGGGCACGTCGCCGCGCTGATGACCAGGCCGAGCGCTCCGTTCGCCGCGCTGGAGGTCGACGAGCTGCACCTGGCGCAGGTGACCGCGCAGTTCGAACCGGCGGTGATCCTGCTGCTCAACCTCAGCCGGGACCAGCTGGACCGGGTCGGTGAGATCCGCACGGTGGCCGAGAGCTTGCGGCGGGCCCTCGCCGCGGCTCCCGGTGCGCACGTGATCGCCAACCGCGACGACCCGAACATCGTGTTCGCGGCCGCGGACCACCCCAGCGTCACGTGGATCTCCGGTGGCGCGCGGTGGAAGGGCGACGCGCTGAACTGCCCGCGCTGCGGGGCCTTCCTCGGCGACGCGGATCAGGACTGGCGTTGCGCCTGCGGCCTCTCGCGTCCCGCAGCGGACTGGACCGTGGCCACCGATGCCGCCGTGGCCGCCGACGGCACGCGCTGCGCGCTCGACTTGGCGCTTCCCGGCCAGGTCAACCGGGTCAACGCGACGTTCGCCCTGGCAGCAGCGGAGCGGTTGGGTTGCGACCAGGACGCTGCGGTGCAGCGCATCCAGAAGATCACCGAGGCGGCAGGCCGCTACGGCACCGTTCAGCTGGCCGGGCGCGCGGTGCGGCTGCTGCTGGCGAAGAACCCCGCGAGCTGGCTGGAGATGCTGGACCTGGCCTCCACCGAGCAGCACCCGCTGGTGCTGGTGGTCAACAGCCGGGAAGCCGACGGCTACGACGTGTCCTGGCTCTGGGACGTCGACTTCGAGCTGCTCGGCGACCGCCCGGTGCGCGTCGCCGGGGATCGCGCCCTCGACCTCGCGGTGCGCCTGCACTACGCCGGGGTCCCGGCCACCGTCTCCACCTCGGTGGACGATGCCTTGGCCGGGACGGATGACGGGGTGCCCGACGTGATCGCCAACTACACGGCGTTCCGCGATCTCGTCGCCAGGAGCCGCTGATGATGCGCGACCGGATTCGCCTCGCCCTGGTGCTGCCCGATCTGCTGGGCACTTACGGCGACCGCGGCAACGTCATCGTGCTGGCCCAGCGGTTGAAGTGGCGCAACATCGACAGCGAGACGGTCACGGTGCTGTCGTCGGCGGACTCGGTGCCGGAGTCCTGCGACCTGTACTTGATCGGCGGGGGAGAGGACGTCGCGCAGGTCGCGGCGGTGCGGTTCCTGCGCCGGGGCAGGGGACTGGCCAGCGCGGTCGACCGGGGCGTTCCGGTGCTCGGGGTGTGCGGCGGGTTGCAGGTGCTGGGGACCAGCTTCGTCACGGGCGACGGCAAGCGGCACGAGGGCCTGGGCTTCGTCGATGCCGACACCGAACCCGGTGAAGGGCGGGCCATCGGCGAGGTCACGACGCAGTCGACGCTGATGGGCGTCGGGATGCTGACCGGGTTCGAGAACCACCTCGGCCGGACCGCGGTGGGCGGCGACTCGCGCCCCCTGGGGCGAGTGGTGCGCGGCATCGGCAACGGCCACGACTCGGCCGAAGGCGCGGTCCGCGGGCACGTCGTGTGCACCTACATGCACGGCCCGGTTCTGGCGCGCAATCCGCGGTTGGCGGATCTGCTGCTGGAGTGGGCGATCGGTGAACCGCTCGAACCGCTGCCGGACCCGCCCGAGCTGCGCGCGCTCCGCGCCGAGCGGAGCCGGCCGCACGTGCGCAACCGCAAGTGAGGCTCAGCGCCGGAACACCCGGGCGAGCCTGTCCACCGCGGGTTTCAGCTCGGGTGCCCGGAACAGCGCCAGCGCGGCGAAGCTGACTCCGAGCACCACGACGGTGTGGATGATCAGCGACGTCCAGGCGTCGGCGGCGGTGGGGAGCGGTCCGAACACGCTGCGCACCGCCGCGACGACTGCGATCGAGCAGCCGCAGCCGAGGGCAGTGGCGGCGATGCTGCGCCCGATACCGGCGAGCGTGCTCTTGGTCCGCAGCCGCCCGACCCGGCAGCGCAGCCAGATCTGCCCGGCGATCGCACCGACCACGAAGCTCGCCGACATCGCTGCGGTCACCCCGACGACCAGGTCGCCGGGGTCCGCGGTGGCCAGCACCAGGTAGCACAGCGCGCTGCGCGCCACGACCATGATCACGTTGATCCAGGTCGGGGTGCGGGCGTCGTGCATCGCGTAGAAGGCGCGCAGCTGCAGCATCGTGATGGCGAACGGGACCACCCCGATCGCTGCTGCGGCCAGGGCGTAGCCGAGCCGGTCGGCAGCGGCCACATCGCTGGCGCCCAGCGAGAAGAACGCCACGGCGAGCGGCCCGCCCGCGACGATCAGCAGCGCGCTGATCGGCATCAGCAGCACCGAGCTCATGCGCGTGCCCAGCGCCAGGTCGGCGACGAACGAGCGGGTGTCCTCGGCCGCGGCGGCCTTGCTGATCCGGGGCATCAGCGCGGTCAGCAGCGAAACGCCGAGGACCCCGTAGGGCACCTGCGACAGCAGCCAGGCGTAGTTGAACGTCGCGACGCTGCCGGGCGTGCCCTGCCCGGTCACGCGGGTGATCACGACCATGCCCGCCTGGCTGACCAGCGTGTAGAGCACCACCCAACCGGCCAGCCCGCCGAACTCCGACAGCCGCCGGTCCCAGCCCCAGCGCCACCGGTAGCGGAACCCGCTGCGCCGCAGCGACACGACCATGATCAGCGTCTGCGCGGCGATGCCCAGCGCCGTGCCGATGCCCAGGACCAGCAGTTTCGGCTCGCCCATCCGCACCGGGCTGGTGGAGATCTCGCCGGGCATCAGCGCGTACACCACGACCGTGCTGATCACGACCAGGTTGTTGACCACCGGTGCCCAGGCGGGCGTGCCGAACAGCCCGCGCACGTTGAGGATCGCCTGCAGCAGCGCGGACAGGCCGTAGCAGACGATGCCCGGCAGCAGCAGGTAGGCGAACGCGGTGGTCAGGGCGGAGTTGGCGCGCGTGTCGGGGCCGAGGTAGAGCTCGGTGAGCAGGGGAGCGGCGGCGACCGCTGCCGCCGTGGCCACGAGCAGCAGCACCCCGCCCATGGTGATCATCCAGCGGGCGTACTCGGTGCCCTCCTGAGGGCCCCGCTGCTGCGCGCGGACCAGGAGCGGGACGGCGATGCTCGTGAGCACTCCGCCGAGCAGGAGCTCGTTGACCACGGTGGGCAGGGTGTTGGCCACGGTGTAGGAGTCGTTGACCACGCCGAGCCCGAGCACCGCGACCAGCAGCACCTTCGCCAGCAGGCCGCTGACCCGGCTGGTCGCGGTGGCCACCGCCATCGTCGCGCTGGCGCGGGCCAGCGAGGTGTCGCGCGCCTGCGATTCGGCCTGGTCGACCACGGTCCTCCCCAGCGTCGGCGACTTCCGGCGGAAGTCGACCAGCTTTCGCCGACCGTGCCACGGAACACCCGGCTCCGCCGCTCGAGCGCGGATCGTGGCAACCTGATCGCAGCGGTGCGGGAACGGGGGACTGGTGATGATCGTGGTCGGCGGGCTGCTGCTGGTGGCCGGAGTGGTCGTGGCGGTGGTGTTCGGAGGCGACGCGGCGGGTGGCTGGCTGCTGCCGGTCGGCTTGATCGCCGCCGGGCTGGGCATGCTCCTGGCCGGTGCGATGGCTGCGGTGCGCCGTCGGGTTCCGGTGCTCGCCGCCGTGCGCGCGCACCAGGCGGCGCCGGTGGGCAGTCCGCTCCGCAGGGCGCGGGCGGTGCCGGGGATGATCGCGGCCACCGCTCGGGGCCGGAATCCGGTGCTGCCGCGCTACCAGCTGCTGCTGTGGCTGATCGCGGTCTGCTACGTGATCTCGCCGATCGACTTCATCCCGGACTTCCTGCCGCTGCTGGGAATCGGCGATGACATCGGGGTCGGTGCTTGGCTGCTGACCAGCCTGTACGCCGAGTCGGGCAACTACCTGGCCGCGCAGCAGCGCAGCGAGGTGGAAGCGGAGTAGCGGTCAGGTCCCGCTCGGTTCCGGTTCGGCCGGGGCGCTGCCGCGGCGGCGGAAGAGCCCGTGGTCGATCGACCAGCCCCCGCCGTTGAACCCCAGTGCGAGCGCGGCGACACCGATGGCCAGCGGCAGCTCGAAACCTTCGGGGGAGAACAGGCCGTGGGGCAGGTGCACGAGGACGATCGCACCGGCCATCTCGATGGCGACCAGGATGCCGACCAGCGGCAGCAGCAGC
>NZ_JBEOVY010000454.1:0-5276 GCF_040295745.1 Saccharopolyspora sp. NPDC002686 | reverse complement strand
CTCGCCGGACGACCCGGGTAACTGCACCGCGTGGTCTTCGTCGACGAACGGGTCGCGGGGGACTGCGTCCAGCGCGTGGTTCTGCAACGGGGTGGCGGAGCCGGTTCGGGCGCTTCGGCGAGCAGTTCGCGGACCGCCGCACCGATTTCCCCCGCCTGCCAGCGACGTCCCGCATCGCGGGACGGGCCGCGGTCCCAGCCGGTCGCCACGGTCAGCTCGCCGCCTTGGACCTCGAACACCCGGCCCGTCACGTCGCCGGACTCCGCGCTGCCCAGCCAGGCGACCAGCGGGGAGACGTTCTCCGGTGCCATGCCGTCGAATCCGTCCTCCGGCCGGGCCATCATGTCGGCGAACACGTCCTCGGTCATCCGGGTCCGCGCCGACGGGGCGATGGCGTTGACGGTCACCCCGTAACGGGCGAGTTCGGCCGCGGTGTTGATGGTCAGCGCGGCGATCCCGGCCTTGGCCGCCGCGTAGTTGGTCTGCCCGACGCTGCCGAGCAGTCCCGCGCCCGAGGTGGTGTTGATGACCCGGGCCTGCACCTGCTCCCCCGCCTTCGACCGGTCGCGCCAGTGCTGGGCGGCGTGGCGCATGGTGGCCGCGTGACCCTTGAGGTGGACGCGGATCACCTGGTCCCACTCGGCTTCGGAGAGGTTGACGAACATCCGGTCGCGGACCACGCCGGCGTTGTTCACCAGCACGTCCAGCCGGCCGAAGCGCTCGACCGCGAAGGCCACCAGCTCCTGGGCCTGCTCCCAGTCGGACACGTCGGCGCCGTGCACCTCGGCCTGCCCGCCCATCGCACGGATCTCCGCCACGACCTGCTGGGCCGGCTGCTCGTCGCCGCCGCTGCCGTCGAGCCCGACCCCGATGTCGTTGACCACGACGTGCGCGCCTTGCCGGGCGAATTCCAGCGCGTGCGCCCGCCCGAGTCCGCGTCCCGCACCGGTGATGATGACGACCCTGCCTGCGCAGATCACCTGCTGCCTCCTGTCCACATCAGACGCTCCGGGCCGAGGCGCTGAACCCGGCGCACTCCGGTGCTGGCGGGTTGTCCTCGGATGTTGCTACGGTAACAACCCAACCAAACAAGTGCTAGGTTTGGCAGGTGTCATGGGCACGCACATCGAACGCCGATCCAGCGGGATCGTGGTCCTGACGGTCGACCACCCCCCGGTGAACGCACTACCGGTGCAGGGCTGGCACGAACTCGCCGAGGCCCTCACCACCGCGGGTGCCGATCCGCAGACCCGCGCCGTGGTGCTGCGAGCCGCCGGACGCGGCTTCAACGCAGGCGTGGACATCAAGGAGATCGCCGCCGATCCCGGTCACACCAAGCTCGTGGAGGCCAACCACGGCTGCTACGCGGCGTTCAAGGCCGTCTACGAATGCCCGGTGCCGGTGATCAGCGCGGTGCACGGGTTCTGCCTGGGCGGCGGGATCGGGCTGGTCGGCAATTCCGACATCATCATCGCCTCCGAGGACGCCACCTTCGGCCTGCCCGAGGTGGACCGCGGTGCGCTCGGCGCCGCGACCCACCTGTCCCGGCTGGTGCCGCAGCACACGATGCGCGCGATGTTCTACACCGGCCGCTCCGTGACCGCGCAGCAGCTGCTGCACTTCGGCTCGGTGTGGCAGGTCGTACCGCGCGACGAGCTGTCCGCCGCGGCGGAGGCGCTGGCCGAGGAGATCGCGGCCAAGGAACCGCTGGTGATCCGCAAGGCCAAGGAATCGCTCAACGGCATCGATCCGGTCGACGTCAACCGCAGCTACCGGCTCGAGCAGGGCTTCACCTTCGAGCTCAACCTGACCGGGGTCAGCGACCGGGCCCGCGCCGATTTCGTCCACAACGGACAGACGAAGGAGTCGTAGTGCAGGACAAGGTGCTCACCGCCGACGAGGTGGCCGCCGAACTGACCGACGGCATGACCGTCGGCATCGGCGGCTGGGGCTCGCGCCGCAAACCGATGGCACTGGTCCGCGCGATCCTGCGGTCCCCCGTGCGGGACCTGACGCTGGTCTCCTACGGCGGCCCGGACGTCGGGCTGCTCTGCGCCGCGGGCAAGGTCCGCAAGCTGGTGCACGGTTTCGTCTCGCTGGACTCCATCCCGCTCGACCCGCACTTCCGCGCCGCCCGGCAGTCCGGCGTGCTGGAGGTGGCCGAGTACGACGAGGGCATGGTGCTCGCCGGGCTGCGCGCAGCGGCCGCCCGAATGCCGTTCCTGCCGACGCGCGCGGGCCTGGGTTCGGACGTGATGGCGCTGAACCCGGAGCTGCGCACGGTGACCTCGCCGTACGCCGACGGCGAGGAACTGGTCGCGATGCCCGCGCTGAAGCTGGACGTCGCGCTGGTGCACCTCAACCGCGCGGACCGCTTCGGCAACGCCCAGTACCTCGGTCCGGACCCGTACTTCGACGACCTGATGTGCGCGGCGGCGCAGCGCAGCTACGTCAGCTGCGAGGAGATCGTGCCGACCGAGCGCCTGCTGGAGAACGGTCCGCCGCAGACCTTGCTGCTCAACCGGACCCTCACCGACGGCGTGGTGGAGACCCCCAACGGCGCGCACTTCACCAGCTGTGCACCGGACTACGGCCGTGACGAGGCGTTCCAGCGGCATTACGCGGCCAGCGCGAAACCCGAGGCCTGGGAGGCGTTTCGCGCCCAGTTCCTCGACGGAGACGAGCAGAGCTACCAGAAGGCCGTCGCCGCCTTCCACGCCCAGTCCTGACCCAGTCGAGGGGAAACCGGCATGATCACCAGAGCTGAAGTGTGCGCCGCGGCCTGCGCCGACACCTGGCGGGACGCCGGGGCCGCGCTGGCCTCGCCGTTCGGGACGATCCCGTCGATCGGCGCCCGGCTGGCCCGCCTGACCACCGCACCGGACCTGCTGCTCACCGACGGCGAAGCGATGCTGCTGTCGGAAACCACCGCGCTGGGCGAGGAATCCACCAGCCCGGTGGAGGGCTGGATGCCCTACGGCCGAGTGCTCGACATGCTCGCCGGCGGGAAGCGGCGGGTCATGATGGGCGCCTCCCAGGTGGACCGCTACGGCAACCAGAACATCTCCCGCATCGGCCCCTGGGACCGCCCGAAGGTCCAGCTGATCGGCGTGCGCGGCGCGCCGGGGAACTCGGTCAACCACACCACGAACTACTGGGTCGCCAAGCACAACCCGCGCGTGTTCGTGGAGTCGGTCGACCTGGTGGCCGGCGTCGGCCACGACCGGGCGCGGGAGGTCGGCGCGCAGTTCCACGACGTGCAGGTGGTGGTGACCGACCTGGCGGTGCTGGACTTCGCCGGACCGGGCGGCAGCATGCGCCTGCGCTCGGTGCACCCGGGCGTCGAGGTCGCCGAGGTGCAGGAGCAGACCGGGTTCGACCTCGTGGTGGACGACGTGGCCGAGACCAGGTCGCCGACCGACGAGGAGCTGGCGCTGATCCGCGAGATCATCGATCCGCGGAACCTGCGCGACCAGGAGGTCCCGGCGTGATCGAGCAGGTGCTGCGCACCCCGCTGTGCGACCTCACCGGCGTCCGCCATCCCGTGGTGCAGACCGGCATGGGCTGGGTCGCCGGACCCAGCCTCGTGTCGGCCACCGCGCGGGCGGGCGGGCTGGGCATCCTGGCCTCGGCGACGATGACGCTGCCGCAGCTGGCCGACGCGGTGCGCGAGGTCAAGGAACGCACCGACAGCCCCTTCGGCGTCAACTTGCGCGCCGACGCCTCCGACGCCGAGGAACGGGTGGACCTGCTCATCCGCGAGCAGGTCCGCGTCGCGTCCTTCGCGCTGGCGCCGAGCCAGCGGCTGATCGGCAAGCTCAAGGACGCCGGGATCGTGGTGATCCCCTCGATCGGCGCCCGGCGGCACGCCGAGAAGGTCGCGGCCTGGGGCGCGGACGCGGTCCTGGTGCAGGGCGGTGAGGGCGGCGGGCACACCGGATCGGTGGCCACCACGCTGCTGCTGCCGCAGGTGGTGGACGCGGTGGACATCCCGGTGATCGCCGCCGGCGGGTTCTTCGACGGACGCGGTCTGGCCGCCGCCCTGTGCTACGGCGCGGCGGGCATCGCGATGGGCACCCGCTTCCTGCTCACCTCGGACAGCCGCGTGCCGCGCGAGGTCCAGCAGTCCTATTTGGACGCCTCGGTGTCCGACACGGTGGTCACCGCGCAGGTCGACGGACTGCCGCACCGGATGCTGAAGACCGGGCTGACCGAAGCTGCCGAGTCCAAGAACCTGCTGCGCCGGCTGCCCGACGCGCTGCGGCAGGCGGTGGCGTTCAAGTCGATGATCGGCATGAGCTGGCGGCAGCTCATCACCGACGGCCTGGCCATGCGGCGCGCCCAGAAGCTGCCGCTGAACCGGGTCCTGCTGGCCGCCAACACGCCGATGCTGATCAAATCAGCGCTGGTCGACGGCCGCCCGGAGGCCGGCGTGCTGCCCGCGGGCCAGGTGGTCGGGATGATCGACGAGCTGCCCAGCTGCGAGGAGCTGATCGACCGCGTCGTCACCGAAGCGGCGAACGCCTTGTCGGCGGTCACTCCGGTTCTGCGATCCCCTCGCACAGGATCTTGACGTACTGGTCCGCGATGGCCGACGCGGTGAGCTTTCCGCGCGGGTTGTACCAGTGCACCGTCGTCCACACCATGTCGCGGATGAAGCGGTAGGCCAGCTTGACGTCGAGGTCGGAGCGGAAGACCCCGGCGCGCTGGCCCTCCAGCAGCACGCGGGTCCAGGTGCGCTCGAAGTCGTTGGCGGCCTTGGTCAGGTAGTCGAAGCGGTCCAGCTGCTCGAGGTACTTCGACTCGTTCTGGAAGATCGCGATGGCCGCCCGGTGCTTCTGCATCGCGGCGAAGGACTGCCGGACCAGCTCGGTGATCGCGGTGCGCGGATCGGTGGCCTCCCGCAGCACCTTCTCGTTGGTGCGGTGCTGGTCGTCCAGGAAGGCGCGCAGGATCTCGTCGACCATCGACTCCTTGGAGTCGAAGTGGTGGTACAGGCTGCCGGAGAGGATGCCTGCGGCGTCGGCGATGTCGCGCACCGTGGTGGCGAGGAACCCGCGGGTGGCGAACAGCTCGGCGGCGATGGCCAGCAGCTCGGCACGCCGCTCGGAACCGGATTCCCGCGTCGGGCGGTTCCTACTGGACAAGCGCTTGGTCGATACCACGGCACAATCCTCTCAAAGCCTGGTGACCACCACCTCCGCAGGCCCTCCACGGCCATCCGGGTCCGCAAATTCCATTGAAATCGGACGTTCGATTTCAATGGAATTTGCGGC
>NZ_JBEOVY010000453.1:0-5286 GCF_040295745.1 Saccharopolyspora sp. NPDC002686 | reverse complement strand
GGTGGTGGTAGCACGCGCCACCACCACCCGCGAGGATCAGGGTCCGACGAGCTCCTCGACGGGACGGAAGTCGTAGGGCAGGCCGAAGGCCTCGGGGCCGAAGACCGCGAGGGCTTCCGGGGTGCGCATCAGGTCCGGGGTGGAGATGCCGATGACCGTGATCCGCTGGCCGTAGCGCAGGGTTTCGGTGGTGATCGGTTCCGCCTGCTCGGAGTCCAGCACGCACACCAGGTCCGGCACCACGCACCGGACCTCGCCGTCGACCAGCGCCACCAGGTTCTCGTTCTGGAACACCAGGTCCAGCGAGTGCTCCCCGTCGAAGGACACCGCCGCCGCGCGGCCGCGCGCGAACCCGGCCTCGGTGCGCCGCTCGACGTCCGAGACCTTGCCCCGGAACAGCACCCGCAGGTGCCCGTACAGGGTTCCCCGCAGCACCTCGGCGAGGTGCGCGACCGGGTCGGCGTTGCGCTCGCGGGCTTCGCGGATCGCCTTGCCGACGGTGTGCGCCAGCGTGAGCGTGCGCGGGATCGCGGTCCGCTTCACGTCCGCGCCGCTCATCGAGTACTCGGCGATGTGCGCGACCCCGCCCAGCCGGATGGTGACGCCGCGCGCCAGCCACTCCATCCGCGCGTTGTCGGAGCCCGCGTCGATCACCGCGGTCTCGCCGCGCTCGCCGGCCACAGCCATCGGCGAACCGGTGACGCCGTAGACCCCGAAGGTCTCCATCTGCAGTTCCGGGAACGCCCGGCCCATGCCGTCGGCGTCCACCACCGGCAGCCCGGTGCGCGCGGCCACGAGCAGCGGGATCATCGAGTTGATCCCGCCGCACTCGATCGGCATCGTCGCGGCCGCCTCGGCACCGAGGTAGGCCTCCAGCGCGCGCAGCGCGGCCACCGGTTCCTCGCCGCTCGGGATCTTCTCGTGCACCACGGTGGGCGCGCCCATCTGCGCCGTCGGGATCACCAGCGCGTCGTCGTCCACTTCGGACGGATCGAGCACGGTGATCGGCCCGGATCCGCGGATCGCCTGCTGGACGAGCAGCCGGCCCACGTGCGGATCGCCGCCGCCTCCGGTGCCCAGCACGGCCGCGCCGCGGGCCAGGTCGGCCAGGTGCTCCTCGGTCAGCTGCCAGCTCACCGCCCCACTCCCACCGGGTCGATGTCGTAGCCGAAGTAGCGCGGTCCGGCCAGCTCCAGGCCTTCCGGCGTGTGCCAGCGCGGATCGGCGGGCGCGGCGATGACCGCGACCCGCTGGCCGAAGCGCATCGCCTCGGTGGTGACGGCCTCGCCGGATTCCCGGTCCAGCACGCAGATCAGGTCCGGCACCGAGGCCAGCACGGTGCCCCCGCGCTCGGCGACGAGGTGCTCGTTCTGGAACCGCAGCACCAGCTCGGTCCCGCTGTCGCCGTCCATGCCGACCAGCCGGGCCTCGCCGCGGGCGAAGCCGGACACGGTGCGCCGCGAGACGTCGACGACCTTGCCGGTGAACAGCCGCCGCCCGCCCAGCCGGCCGACCACGGCGTCCACCGGATCGCGGTGCTCGGCCTGCGCCGTGCGCACCAGCCCGCCCAGCTCCGCGCACAACGTCAGGGTGCCCGGCACCAGGGATTCGCGGGCCTGCTCGCCGGTCATGGCGAAGCTGCTGATCATCGCCGAGCAGCCCATGTCGATGGTGGCGCTGCGGGCCAGCCGCTCCGCCCAGCGGTTGTCCACCGTGTCCAGGACGGCGCGGTTGCCCTTCTCGTCGGCGATGGACATCGGCGTTGCCCGGATGCCGTACAGCGTCGGCAGCACCATCTGGATCTCGGGGAACGCGCGGCCCATGCCGTCGCCGTCGATCAGCGGCAGGCCCAGCTGCGCGGCGGCGGCGACCGGGATCAGCGAGTTGACGCCGCCGGCCTCGGCGCACGCGATGTGGGTGAGCTCGCGGCCGAGGTACTCGGCGAGGGTGCGGGCGGCCAGGCCGATCTGCTCGATCGACGGCAGCTTCTCGACCATCACGGTCGGCGCGCCCATCATCGCCACCGGCAGCACCGCGGCATCCGCGGGCACGTCCGCCAGCGGTGTCAGCGGCACCGCGCCGTGCTCGCGGAGGGAGGCGCTGGCCAGCAGCCGGCCGATGTGCGGGTCTCCGCCGCCGCCGGTGCCGAGGATGGCCGCGCCGCGGGCGATGTCGTCCAGGTCGGGCACTGCGATCTCGTGCATGGTCACGCCTCCAGCTGCAGGTCGCCGACGGCCTTCACCCGGATCCGGGTCGCGTTGCCCGGCAGGTACGGGATGGGTACCTCGTCGAAGTCCACGATGTCCACTGTGGAGGGACTGGCGCCGGCGGCCACCGCCCGGTCGACCGCTTCCTGCTTGGCCTCGTCGACCACCGACTCGCGCTGGCCCGGATCGATCGCGTACACCCGGTCCACCTCACCGCCGATCTGCGCGATCGCGGCCCCGATGGCGTTGGCCACCGCGTAGTTCTCCGGCCGGTGCACCTCGCCGGCGTCGCCCAGCTCGTCGGGCAGCAGCACCGAACCACCGCCGACGGCGACCACCGGCAGCGGCTCGGCGGAGGTCCGCATCCGCTCGACCGCGTCGGCGTTGTCCGCGGCGATGCGCTCCAGCGCGGCGCGCACCATGTCCTTGTCCAGGTGCGCGACCAGCGACGGATCGCCGATCTCGGCGCGCCCGGCGGCCACCGCGATGTCCGTGGCGGTCAACGTGTCCCCGCCGAACACCAGCGCCTTGGAGGTCAGCTGGTAGCCCACCGACTCGGGCCCGACGGTCACCGGCTCACCGCGCACCAGGCTGCCGCCGCCGATGCCGATGGACAGCACGTCCGGCATCCGGAAGTTGGTGCGGATCCCGGCCACGCTGACCGCGGTCGTCGCCTCGCGCGGGAAGCCCTGGTTGAGCACGCCGACATCGCTGGTGGTGCCGCCGACGTCGATCACCGCGCAGGTGTCCAGGCCGGAGAGCACGGCGGCGCCGCGCATCGAGTTGGTCGGGCCGGAGGCGAACGTCGCGACCGGGTAGCGGCGCGCGAAGTCGACGTCCATCAGGGTGCCGTCGTTCTGGCTCAGGTACAGCGGCGCGGTGATGCCCGCACCGGTCACCGACGCGGCCAGCCCGTCCACGATGTTGGCCGCCAGCTCCCGCAGCGCCGCGTTGATGACCGTGGCGTTCTCCCGCTCCAGCAGGCCGATCCGGCCGATCTCGTGGGACAGCGAGATCGCCACGTCCGGCAGCTCGGCGGCGATCAGCTCCGCGGCGCGCTGCTCGAAGTCGTGGTTGACCGGGGAGAACACCGAGGTGATCGCGACGCTGCGCACCCCGTTGCGCCCCATGTCGTCGATGGCCTTGCGCAGTTCGGCCTCGTCCAGTTCGGCGATGTGCCGACCGTCGAACTCGTGCCCGCCGTGGCACAGGTAACTGCGTCCGGACACGGCGTCGACCAGCCGCTGCGGCCAGTCCACCATCGGCGGCAGCGACGCACCGGCGGGCAGGCTGAGCCGCACCGCTGCGGTCGGGGCGAGCCGGCGGGCCTCGATGAGCGCGTTGATGAAGTGCGTGGTGCCGATCATCACCGCGCGCACCGCGGCCGGGTCGAACGCGTGCTGCCGCTGGAGACCGTCGATGGCGGAGACGATCCCCGAGGTGACATCGGTGGTGGTGCTCATCTTCACGGCGGCGAGCACCTTGGTGCCGTCGAGCAGGACGGCGTCGGTGTTGGTGCCCCCGACGTCAATGCCGATGCGCAAGTCCGAACTCCTTCGTCTGATTGAGGGGGTCGTGAGTGCGAAAGCCGGTTCTAGCCGGTCTTCGCGCTCACGACGTCGGATGTCGAGCTGGCGGTGCCGACACCGCGGACGAGACCGAGCTTCCCGGCGAGGACGTAGAGCGCGAAGGCGAGGACCAGCGAGTTGATGCTCGGCAGCCCGATCTCCACGAATCCGCCGAACAGCGCGGAGATCAGCCAGATCACCAGCGTCGCGGGCACCCAGTCCGGCGAGGAGGCCGGGATCTCGCCCCGCGCCCGCGAGGCGTCGAGCTCGCCCCGCCAGCGGCGGACGACGAAGTACTCGGCGACCATGATCCCGCCGATCGGCGGGAACGCCACCCCGAGCACGGTCAGGAAGTCGGTGAACTGGTCGAGGATGCCGACCGCCGCCAGCACGCTGCCGATCACGCCGAACACCGCGGTCGCGACGCCGCGGTTGAGCTTCTTGCCGAAGACCGTGCCGACGAAGTTCACCAGGCCCAGCCCGGAGGAGTACAGGTTCCAGTCGTTGATCTTCAGCGTGCCCGCGACGATGACCAGGATCCCGACCCAGCCGACCGACGAGGTGACGATGGTGGTGATGTCGGCGGAGCGCGCGGCGTGCGCGAGCAGCACCCCGGCCAGGCCGATCACGTACTCGCCGAGGGTGATGCCGACCAGCGTCTGCTTGACGACGTCGCCGACGGTGCGGTTGAAGCGGGTCATGTCGGGCGTGATCACCGAGCCGGTGATGAAACCGCCTGCGACCAGCGTGGTCCCCTCGAGCAGCGACAGCTGCGGGCCGGGCGGCGCGGAGGACATCAGCGCGCCGATGTCGTGCTGGGTGAGCTCCGCGCCGATCGACCAGCCGACCAGGAGCAGGAAGGCGGGCACCGACACGTAGGCGACCCAGGCCATCGAGCGGAAGCCGCGCAGCACGATGGCGGTGACCAGCAGGCCGAACACCAGCGCCCAGGCCCACTCCGGCAGGCCGCCGATCAGCGCGACCAGACCCCTGGCCGACACCGCGGACTGGATGCCGAACCAGCCGATCAGGCTGATCGCGATGGCCAGCCCGATCAGCGCGGATCCGGCGCGGCCGAACCCGGTCCAGCGCGCCAGCATCGAGGTGGACAGGCCTTCGCGGGCGCCCATGATCCCGACGAAGATCGCCACGACCTCCAGGATCACGGCGCCCAGGGTCAGCGCGAGGAAGGCGTCCCAGAAGCTCATGCCGAAGCCGAGCGCGGCGCCGAGCAGGAACTGCGTCAGCGCGGAGATCTGGCCGAACCGCTGCACGGCAACGGACCACCAGGAGTAGCGCGCGTGGTCGGGCACCCTGGTGAGCGCGTAGTCGTCGACCCCGACGGATGAAGCCATGCGAGCTCCTCGGGTGGACTCGGAGGGGCGGTTGGCGGACAACGTAAGCCCTGGTCAACCCGGCGTCACTAGCTCAAGTGCACAGTTGGGGTGCATATTGAGTGCAGGTTGCACATCGAGGGTCGTGAGTGCGTAACAGTGTTCGAACACTGTTAC
>NZ_JBEOVY010000452.1:0-5326 GCF_040295745.1 Saccharopolyspora sp. NPDC002686 | reverse complement strand
CTGGGGCGGGGGGGGCCCCCCCCCCCCCCCCCCCCCGGGGTCCCGACACGCCCGGGTGTGCAGTTTCAATTGAAACTGCAAAACCCAGGCACGGCGGATCACAGTTTCAATTGAAACTGCGGTGAGGTGTCGGCGCACCCGAGTCCCGACATGCCGATGAGACGGACGGGGACGGGCGTGTCGGGATGTTGATTTGAAGGCGTGTCGCGGGGTTCAGGCTCGTGGCGGGTGTTCCTGCTTGCGTCGGAGGAGCAGGCAGACGAAGCCGAGGACTCCGCGGTAGCCGCGCAGCCAGCCGTCGCGGTGCTCGCGCGCCGCCGCGATCGCAGCTTCGGCGTCCGGATGTTCGGGGTGGTCGAGGGCCCACCGGGTCAGCGAGCCGGTCCAGGACCACTCGTACTCGTCCCACTCGCCGAGCTCGCTGACGTGCCCGTACACCGGTGTCCAGCCGGCCTTCTCCGCAGTCTCCACGGTCCCCGCGAGGTCCTGGAAGTCCTCGGGCACCGCGTCGAGCGCGTCCAGCGCCGCCCTAGTCGGAGACCGTTCCCAGAACCCCTCACCGATGAGGACCGTGCCACCAGGTGCGACGTGCTCGTCGACGGCCCGCAACGTTTCCTCGAATCCCCCGAAGGCATGCGTTGCACCGACGCACATCACGAGGTCGCACGCCTTCGGCGGTCGGTACTCCCGCGCATCGCCCTGCGCGTAGATCACCCGGCCCCGGAGCCCGCGATCCCGGGTGGTCTCCTCGGCTCGCCGCAGCGCCGGTTCCGACGTGTCCACGGCGAAAGCACGCGCCGTCGGATATTCCTCCAGGGCGCGGAGCACCCATTCCCCTGCGCCACAACCGAGATCGAGCACGGAGGCACCGGGCGAGCACCCGACCTGCCGGAGCAACCGTCCCACGTTCGAATCGGACAGCGGAGCCGCGATGGGGTGGTCGACGTGGGCCAGGAAGCTCAGCGTTTGGCGATCCATCGAGCCAGTGTGACCACCGAATCACCCGTACGCACTGGGTTTTTCGACGCCGGAACCCGCCGACCAGAAGTCGACCACGAGGCGCCTTCTTCCTACCGCGACCAGTCGGCGATGACCGCCTGCCCTTCCGGGATGGCGAGGTCGAGCAGTCCCGGGAACCTGGCTTCGAGGTCGTCGCGGCGCAGGCTGTTCAGGCGGCGGGTTCCCTCGTTCCGCTGGCGGATCACACCGGCTTCCCGGAGGACCTTGAAGTGGCCGCTCTGCGTGGACTTGCTGACCGGCAGCGCGAACGTCGCACACGCGAGTTCGCCCTCCGCCCCGGCGAGCCCGGCGACGATCGCCAGGCGCACCGGATCGGAGAGCGCGGCCATCACGTCGGTGAAGCGCAGCTCGTCGCGAGCGGGGTGGACGAGTTCGGTCGCGGTGCGGCTTGCCATGTCCCCAGGATAGCGACCATGTTCGAGTTTTCCGAACATGTGCTATGTTCGCGAAACTCGAACATGACTTCCTGGAGCGCAGATGCCACTCGAAGTGCAGTCGCCCACCCGCGAACCCGTCCGATCCGAAACCCGTTGGAAGTTCTGGGCTTGCGCGTACGCGCTCCTGATCCTGCTGACCGGGACGAACCTGCCCACCCCGCTCTACCGCGGCTACCAGCAGCAGTTCGGCTTCTCCCCGCTGGTCACCACGTTGATCTTCGCGGCGTACGTGGCGGCGCTGATCCCGTCGCTGCTGGTGGCCGGGCCGTTGTCGGACGCGGTCGGACGCCGCCGCGTGCTGCTACCGGCCGTTGCGACGGCGGTGCTGGGATCGCTGACCTTCGCCCTCGCCTCCGGAACCGCATGGCTGTTCGCTGCGCGGGTGCTCCAGGGCCTCTCGCTCGGTTTCGCCTCGGGCACGTTGACCGCCGTGCTGGCCGAACTCGAGCCCACCGGCAACCGCCGCCGAGCAGCCCTGGTGTCCACAGTGGCCTCAGTCGGCGGGCTCGGTCTGGGACCGGTGCTGGCCGGGCTGCTCGCCGAGTACGCCCCGGCTCCCCACGTGCTGCCGTTCGTGGTCGAGATCGTGCTGCTGGCGCCGGCCGCGGTGGCGATCGCCTCGTTGCCGCAGGGGCGCACCGCCACGCGGTGGAAGCCACGCCGTCCGCAGGTGCCGAAGGCCGTTCGGGGCGTGTTCGCGACCAGCGGTGCAGCCAGCTTCCTCGCCTTCGCCGTGATCGGACTGTTCCTCACCCTCATCCCGACCTACGTCGCGGAGCTCTCCCGCGGCACGAACCTGCTGCTCAGCGGAGCCGCGGTGGCCCTGATGCTGGCGAGCTCCGCGGCGGCCCAGCTCGTCGGCTACGGCGGTCGGGCACGAAAGCTGGAGCTCGTCGGCCTCCCGCTGCTGGCCGCGGGACTCGTGCTGCTCGCCGTCGCAGGCGGCCTGCGTTCGTTGACGTTGTTGCTGGTCGCAACGGTCATCGCCGGGATCGGGCAGGGCTTGGCGTTCCTCGGCGGCCTCACCGCGGTCAGCCAGGCCGCGCCCGCAAATCGCCAGGCCGAGGTGCTCTCCAGCTTCTACGTGCTCATCTACCTCGGCGTCGGAGTGCCGGTGATCGGTGTCGGCGTGCTCGCCACCTGGCTCGGCCTGCTGCTGGCCGTGCAGTGCTCCGCCGTCCTCATCGCCCTGCTGTGCCTGCTGGTCCTGGCGATCCCCGCCCGACGCACCGAGGAGATCCGATGAACACGAACGCCCTCGAAACCGCGTACCCCGAACTGATCCGGAACGCGGAAGCGATCACCGACGCGACCCCGCTGACCGAACAGGCCCGCACCCTCGCCGACTGGACGATCGCCCACGTCGCGCTCAGCGACCGCATCCTCGCCGCCGCAGCCCGCGACCTCCTCGTCGGAGCCCCGGTCGTCGTCGACAACCGCGAAGCCATGGACCCCGCGACGCTCAACGCGCTGATCAGCCGCACTTCGCACCAGGAGCGGATCGCCCTCGTCCGCCGCAACGCGGACTACTTCACCGCCACCGTCCAGTGCATCCCGGACCACGCCGCGCGCATCCCGGTGCGGCTGAGCCTCGTGGACCGCGACGGCAACTCCGTCCCCGACCGACATCTCCCGTGGGACGAGCTGATCCACGTCCGGGCAACGCAGCACCTACCCGGACATGCCGCCAGACTCGCCGAACTGGCCCGAGTCCTGGACTGATCTTCCGCATCGACGCGTCGAACCGAAGTCAGCGGACCGGGCTGTTCGGCCGTGAAGCGAAGGGACGTCGACCATGGCGACGTGTCCGAGAGGTCACTCCGTCAGGCAGAGTTCGTTGCCCTCAGGATCGGCCAGAACGGTGAACCTGGGAGCAGTGCGAATTTCACGGCCGCCCAGCTCGCACAGCTGGGAGACCAATGTCCGGCGGTCCGCGTCGGGAACCCGGATGTCCAGGTGAACGCGGTTCTTCGTGGTCTTGGTCTCGGCGACCTGCTGAAACCACAGCGTCGGCCCCCGCCCGGAAGGATCGACCAGATCAACAGCCCCTTCAGCCGTGACCTGCTCGACGTAGCCCAACGCCGCGCACCAGAACCGCCGCAGCAACTGGGGATCGTTGGCATCGATGCAGATCTCGAAACTTCGCGCAGACATCACGGGCGCTTGATGCGCTGTCACGCGGACAGCGGTTGGATCCGGGCCAACGTGTCGGCGAGGGCGTCCCTCTCACGTTCCAAGTCGTAGCGCGACTGAAGGTTGAGCCAGAACCTCTCGGAGGTGCCGAAGAAGCGCGCGAGCCGCAGCGCCGTGTCAGCCGAGACCCCACGCTTGCCGTGCACGATCTCGTTGATCCGACGCGGCGGAACGCCGATTGCCACGGCCAACCGGTGCTGCGTAACGCCGAGCGGCTCCAAGTACTCCTCGCTCAGGACTTCCCCGGAATGAACCGGAGGCATGACGCACTCGTCAGACATCCTCAGCCCCCCTTCAGTGGCAGTCCACGATCTCGACGTTCTCAGGCCACGTTAATAACGGCAGGCGTCATGCGCTGCCGGTGCCGGACCTCACCGAACCCCCGCCAGCTCCTTCGCCCGCTCCAGGATGCCGCGGAGCATCTCCGGGGTCAGCTTTCCGGTGAAGGTGTTCTGCTGGCTGACGTGGTAGCAGCCGAGGAGGTGGAGGGGTGCTCCGCCGTCCGTTGCCGGGAGTTCGGCGTGGGCTTCGTGGCCGAACTTGGGGCGGGGGCGGGGGATCTGCCACACCGCGTCGGCCAGGACCGGGAGGAGGGCTTGCCAGCCGAAGGCTCCGAGGACGATCACCACTCGCAGGGTCGGGCGGAGCAGGTCGAGCTCCTGGACCAGCCACGGGCGGCAGGTGTCGCGTTCGGCCGGGGTCGGTTTGTTGGCCGGTGGGGCGCAGTGGACCGGGGCCGTGATCCTGGTGCGGAACAGCTGCAGGCCGTCGTCCAGGTGGTGCGCTTCGGGCTGCGACGCCAGGCCGACGTCGTAGAGCGCTCGGAACAGGACGTCGCCGCTGCGGTCTCCGGTGAAGATGCGGCCGGTCCGGTTCCCGCCGTGCGCCGCCGGGGCCAGGCCGACGATGCCGATCGCGGCGTCCGGCGGGCCGAAGCCCGGGACCGGGCGGCCCCAGTACTCCTCGTCGCGGAACGCCGCGCGCTTGACCTCGGCCACCTCCTCGCGCCAGGCCACCAGGCGCGGGCAGGCCGTGCAGCGGGTGATCAGCTGGTCCAGGTCGGACAGCCGAGGTGCGGTCGGGGCGGCAGTGGCGGGGTCGCCGACGGGGTCGGTGACCAGTCTGGAGGGCGCGGTGGGCACCTCTCAAAAATCGCAGAAAACCGGTTCAGCGGCACGTAATGTGGTCGGCATGGCAGCCAGCGCGGACAAGACCGACGAGAGCAAGGAAACCACCACCCCGGCGGAGCCGGCCGACGACCTGGTCAGCACGCACCACTCGATCGTGGTGGACGGCGCGGAGCTGTCCTACACCGCCACGACCGGGCGCGTCGTGCTGCGCGAAGAGGTGCAGACCGACGGCAAGTTCGACGGGTTCAAGGCCAAGGCCGAGGTCTTCGTGACCTCCTACGTCGTCGACGCCGAACCCGGGACCACCCGCCCGGTGACCTTCGCGTTCAACGGCGGCCCGGGGTCCTCGAGCGTGTGGCTGCACCTCGGGCTGCTCGGCCCGCGGCGCGTCGTCTCCGGCGACGCCGGCGACCTCGCCCCGCCGCCCTACGGGCTGGCCGACAACCCGGAAACCCTGCTGGCGCACAGCGATCTGGTGTTCATCGACCCATAACCCCAAGTACCTCGGGGTGAAGCGCTACGGCGGCCAGGTCGTCAAGGCCGGTG
>NZ_JBEOVY010000451.1:0-5352 GCF_040295745.1 Saccharopolyspora sp. NPDC002686 | reverse complement strand
AGCTCCGCACCTGATGGAACGGAGCGAACGGACCGTTCACCTCGAAACGCCGCACCAACGGTCCGTTCGCTCCGTCCTCCCGAGCTCAGAGCTGGGGAGCGATCTCGCTGGCGACCAGGTCGAGGTGGTCCAGGTCGGAGAGGTCCAGCACCTGCAGGTACAGGCGGGTGATGCCGGTGCGCTCGCGCCAGGCACCGATCTTGTCGACCGCCTCCGCCGGGGTGCCGGCCAGGCCGTTGAGCCGCAGCTCCTCGACCTCGCGGCCGATGGCCTCGGCCCGGCGGGCGATCTGCGCCTCGTCCTTGCCCACGCACAGCACCAGCGCGGCCGAGCGCACGATCTCGCCGGCGTCGCGGCCAATCTCCTCGCACGCCTCGCCGACCCGCTCGAACTGCGCGGCAGCTGTGTCGACGTCGGCGAACGGCAGGTTGAACTCGTCGGCGAAGCGCGCGGCCAGCGCCGGAGTGCGCTTCTTGCCCATGCCGCCGATCAGCACCGGCGGCCGCGGCTGCTGCACCGGCTTGGGCAGCGCGGGAGATTCGGCCAGCTGGTAGTGCTTGCCGTCGAAGTGGAAGTGCTCACCGGCAGGGGTGCTCCACAGCCCGGTGATGATCTCCAGCTGCTCGGCGTAGCGGTCGAAGCGCTCCTTGAGCGGCGGGAACGGGATGCCGTAGGCGGTGTGCTCCTCCTCGTACCAACCGCTGCCGAGGCCGAGCTCGATGCGCCCGCCGGACATCTGGTCGACCTGCGCCACGGCGATCGCCAGCGGGCCGGGCAGCCGGAAGGTGCCGGCGGTCATCAGCGTGCCCAGCCGCAGCCGGCTGGTCTCGCGGGCAAGTCCGGCCAGCGTCACCCAGGCGTCGGTCGGGCCGGGTTCGCCGGTCACCGACCCCATCTTGAGGTAGTGGTCGGAGCGGAAGAACGCGTCGTAGCCGGTCGCTTCCGCGTGCTTGGCGACCCGCAGCAGGTCGTCGTACGTCGCGCCCTGCTGGGGCTCGGTGAAGATCCGCAGCTTGAAGTTCTCAGTCACGATCTCGAGGCTAGTGGCGCCGACCTGGCGCCACCTCGTCAACGGGTGCGCAGGCCCTGCAGGACTCGCTCGATGCAGGCCCCGATGTCCGCGCGGGCCTCCTTCGGCGTGCTGGAGGCCGCTATGGCGGTCGCGCCCGCCGACAGCGAGCCGAACACCACGCGGGCCAGCGCATCGATCGGCAGCGGGTCGATCTCCCCCGACTCGATCAGCCCGGCGACAGCCGCGCGCACCACCCCGAAGGTGTAGGACTCCTCGGCGGCGCGCCAGCGCTCCCAGCCCATCACGGCGGGCCCGTCCTGCACGACGATGCGCTGGTAGGACGGTTCCAGGCAGACCTCCAGGAAGGCGCTGAGCCCGGAGCGGGTGGCCTCCCACTGGTCCCCGGCATCGGACAGCACTCCGCCCAGGCGCGAGACGACGCTGGTCTCGACCGCGTCGAAAGCCGCCTCGAACAACGCCTGCTTGCCGCCGAAGTGGTGGTAGAGCGCGCCCTTGGTGACCCGGGCCAGCCTGGCTATCTCCTCCAGCGAAGTGCCCGCGTAGCCGTGCTCGGTGAACAGCTCGACGGCGGAGTCCACCAGCGCCTGCCGGGTGGCCTCCGAGTACTCCAAACGTCGAGGTCGAGCTGTCGCCATGCTCACAACCCTATGTCATACCGACGGTACGCAGCCGTGCTACCCTCGGTGTACCAACATACTCTCGGTATGCCGCACACCCGGGGTATCCACCCGGGTCCGATCCCGGAGAGCGACCATGAGTTGGAACGACTTCCACCAGCGGCAGAGCGCGATCGCGACGGTTCTCGGCAACGCTCGCCAGAACCCGGACCAGGCACTCGACCGAGTGCCCGCGCCCTTCACCGACACCACCGAGCTGCTGCGCGCCCTGCAGTACAAGTGGACCCAGCAGCTGACCGGCCGGATCGACGTCGCGCTCGCCGAAACCGACGACGCCGCGGACGGCGACCGCATCCAGGCGGTCACCGAGGCCTGGCGCCGCACCGCCGAGGCGAACCCGGCGCTCCGCGACCTGCTCGACCGGCACCAGGCGAACCCGGTCCTGCGCCACGACGCGGCCCGCGAGCACCGCATGCTCGCCCTGGCCACCGGCCTGGCCGAACCCGCCGAGCCGGACGCGGAGATCGCCCGCGTCGGCAAGGCCTTCCTCCAGCTGATCCGAGCCACCCCGACCGAATCCCGCAAGTCCTGCCTGCTGTCCCTGCGCTGACCCGCAGTCACGAACGCTGGAACGCCGGGGCGGTCGGCTCCTGCCGGAGGGTCGGCACCGGCATGCGGAGCGCGTGGGCGGTGGTCAGGGCTCGCCGCTCGCGCACCGACGCGGCCATGCCGCGGATCAGCGCCGAGGGCTCGACCGCCGCGTTCGGCCGGACCAGCTCCACCGGCCACGGCAGCACGTGGCACAGCCGGAGCACGACTACGAACGGCATCAGCGCGATCTGCACCGCGAGCTCCGCCGCCGCAGCGCAGAACAGGACCGCGAACAGGAGCAGGAACGGGATCGCGATGATCGCCGAGATCGGATCGTCACCGAGCCCGCTGGGCAGGCTGTCCAGCGCGTACTCGAACGACGTCTTGCGCCGCCACAAGAACCAGCGCCGCCGCCCGTAGGGGCTCAGCTTCTTCTCCACCAGCCGCCAGCGCTGCGCCTTGATCTCGACCGGCGTGAACTTCGCGTGCTCCCCCGCCAGCAGCGCCTCCGCTCCGTCGAGCCCGCTGTTGCTGCCGAGGTGCTCGCGCAACGCACTACGCATCCGCCGCGCCGTGGCGAGGGTCCCCACGCGGACCACCCCGGCGCGGCACCCGCGGGCGCTGATCTCCAACCGCCATCCCCGGTTGGCGGCTCGCACGACCAGGACCAGCGGCATCAACGCGAAGATGACCAGCAGTTCCAGCCAGCAGCCGAGCAGCACCAGGGTGAACGGCACGAGCCAGGCCAACCGCAGCGCTACCGAGATCGGGCCTTCACTCAGCCTCGGCCAACGATCACCCATCACGCGCAGGCGCATCACGCGGGACCACGGCGCCCATCGGATGCGCACCGTCCAAGATGTTGCAGACACGACCGGTCAGTATTCCCGCATCGATCACCGGCGACCCCTGGTACACCGAACCTACCGAGAGTAGGTTTCGGGCATGACGAGGTGGACCGCAGCCGACATCCCCGACCAGACCGGCCGAACCGCGCTGATCACCGGTGCGAACTCCGGCCTGGGCCGCCGCAGCGCGCAAGCCCTAGCCGAACGCGGCGCCCGCGTCCTCATCGCCTGCCGCAACGCCGAGAAGGGACGCGCAGCCCAGCAGGAGATCGCCCGGACCGCCACCACGGCACCAGAACTCGTCGAGCTGAACCTCGCCGACCTCTCGTCGGTCCGCGACGCCGCCGCCGAGATCCGCGAGCGCACCGACGGCCTGGACGTCCTCATGAACAACGCCGGGGTGATGGCCACCCCGCGCCGCACCACCGAGGACGGCTTCGAGCTGCAGATCGGCACCAACCACCTCGGCCACGCCGCGCTGACCTGGCTGCTCCTCCCGGCCCTGCGCCCGGGCGCGCGGGTGGTGACGGTCTCCAGCCTCGCCCACCACGGCGGCGGCCTGGACGTCGACGACCTGAACTTCACCCGCCGCCGCTACCACCCGGTGCGCGCCTACAGCCAGTCCAAGCTCGCCAACCTGCTGTTCGCGCTGGAACTCGACCGCGCGGCCAAGCGCGCGCAGCACGACCTGATCAGCGTTGCCGCCCACCCGGGCATGGCGATGACCGAGCTGACCCGCAACACGTCCCGCCTGCACTCGCTGCCTGCACCGGTGCACAACGTCGTCCACCTGGGCACCCGCCTGGTCACCCAGCCGGCCGAGCACGGCGCCCTGCCGCAGCTCTTCGCCGCGACCGCACCGGGCGTCCGCGGCGGCGACTACTTCGGCCCCGGCGGCATCGGCGAGGTCCGCGGCCACCCGTCCCGGGCACGGGTGAGCAAGGCCGCGCGGGACGTCCGCACCGCCCAGCGGCTGTGGGAGGCCACCGCCGAGCACACCGGCGTCGCGCCGAGTTGGTGACCCAGCTCACCAGCGGTTTCTTTCGCCTGGTGGAACGAGATGCGAGATGACCACGGCGCGCCCCGAGGGCGTAGCCTGGGGCGCGTGACTGTGGCGCCGGAGGGTCGCAAGCTGCTGCGGTTGGAGGCCCGCAACAGCCAGACCCCGATCGAGAAGAAGCCGTCGTGGATCAAGACCCGCGCGCGGATGGGACCCGAGTACCAGGAGCTCAAGGGTCTGGTCCGCCGCGAAGGACTGCACACCGTCTGCGAGGAGGCGGGCTGCCCCAACATCTTCGAGTGCTGGGAGGACCGCGAGGCGACGTTCCTCATCGGTGGGGACCAGTGCACCCGCCGCTGCGACTTCTGCCAGATCGACACCGGGAAGCCGGCCGCGCTGGACGTCGAGGAGCCCCGCAAGGTCGCCGAATCGGTGCAGGCGATGGGCCTGCGCTACTCGACGGTCACCGGCGTCGCCCGCGATGACCTGCCCGACGGCGGTGCCTGGCTGTACGCGGAGACGGTCCGCCAGATCCACGCGCTCAACCCGGGCACCGGCGTGGAGCTGCTGATCCCGGACTTCAACGCCGACCCCGACCAGCTGGCCGAGGTCTTCGGCTCCCGGCCGGAGGTGCTGGCGCACAACCTGGAGACCGTGCCCAGCGTGTTCCGCCGGATCCGCCCCGGATTCCGCTACGAGCGGTCGCTGAAGGTGATCTCCGAGGCGCGCGACGCGGGCCTGGTCACCAAGTCCAACCTGATCCTGGGCATGGGCGAAACCCCGGACGAGGTGCGCCCGGCGCTGCAGGACCTGCACGACGCGGGCTGCGACATCATCACCATCACCCAGTACCTGCGGCCCAGCCCGCGCCACCACCCGGTGGACCGGTGGGTCAAGCCGGAGGAGTTCGTCGAGCACACCAAGGCGGCCGAGGAGATCGGCTTCCCCGGTGTGATGGCCGGGCCGCTGGTGCGCTCCAGCTACCGCGCCGGCCGGCTGTTCGCCAAGGCGACCGTGCACCGCGGCATGCCGCTCCCGGAGAACCTGGCGCACCTGGCCAAGGAGGGGACGGCCGCGCAGGAGGCCACCAGCCTGCTGTCCCGCTGAGCAGTTCCCACAACCGCACATCCATCGGCCCGGGGATCGTTTCCGCTGGTCATGACACGTGAGCACTTCGGGGCGCCAGAGCACCCCGAAGTAGAGGGGAAGGTCGTGGCCAGTTCCGGTGGCGACCAGCCGCTGCTGACCCCTTCGGAGTTCGCT
>NZ_JBEOVY010000450.1:0-5365 GCF_040295745.1 Saccharopolyspora sp. NPDC002686 | reverse complement strand
AGACCGATGCCGAGCACGATCGTCGGTACCGCAAACGCGCTGGAGAACAAGTTGTCCAGCACCGACCGGCCCGGGAACAGGTAGCGGGCCCAGCTCGCGGCCTCCGGTCGCGGCGGGGTCGGGCCGGGTTCGCTCGGGGCCTTCTTCTCCGCTCCGGCGTGCCGGGGCGGGATGGCCAGGCGCACCACGTCGGTGAGCATGCCGCCGTAGCGGGTGGCCACCGCCCGGGCCATCTCCAGCAGCTCCGGCGTCAGCACCGGCTCGGGCGAGGACACCCGCTCGACCCAGGACAGGGCGCCCTTGAAGTCGGTGGTCTCGTTGCGCTCCAGCAGGTAGCCGTCGACCAGCTTGCCGCGGAAGCGCACCCGCACCCGGCAGCCGGGCACCGCGTCGGCATCGAGCCGGTCGGGCACCTGGTAGTCGAACGGCCGGTCCAGGTGCACGGGCAGCGGGACGTCGACCAGCACGCGGGCCACCGGTCGGTGTTGCGCAGCGGTCCGCTCCTCCGTCGCCCCCTTCCGCTTCCGGGGTGTTGCACCTGCCATACGTCTTCTCTACCAGAAGCCCCGGACCAGGCCGTCAACAGCACATCAGGACGTGCGGGCGGCGTGTCAGGACCGCGCCCGGACCCTGGTCCGCCCGTCCCGACCCGGCGTAGTCCTGGAAGCCCCCAGCGCGGAGAACCGATAGCTGCTCAACCGCACCTCGGGGGCCGTGACGCGAACCAGCCACGAGAAACCGCAGAACACGAGATCAATCCCGAACGCAACCCACACCGAGGAGAGGCGGGACAGACCCGATGACATTGGCCGAACTGCTGCCGACCTACCGCCGGAGCCTGCCCGAGAAGCTGCCCGCCGCGATCTGGCCGGACGCGGCCGAGGCGATGCCCTCCGGCGACGTGGCGGTGAGCGGTGTCTCGCTCACCGAGGTCGCCGAACGCTTCGGCACCCCGAGCTACGTGCTGGACGTGCAGACCGTCCGCTACCGGTGCCGCGCCTACCGCGCGCTGGACGCCGAGATCGCCTACGCGGGCAAGGCGTTCCTGTGCCGCCGGATGGCCCGGCTGATCGCCGAGGAAGGCCTGTCGCTCGACGTCTGCTCGGGCGGGGAGCTCGCCACCGCCGCGGCCGCCGGCTTCCCCGCCGAGCGGATCTTGTTGCACGGCAACGCGAAAACCGATCTCGAGCTGCGGGCCGCGGCGCGCGCCGGGGTCGGCCGGGTGGTGATCGACTCGGTGGCGGAGGTCGACCGGCTGGTCGGTCCGCAGGACGTCCTGGTCCGGGTGACGCCGGGCATCGACGGGCACACCCACCGGGCCGTGGCCACCGGCGTCGAGGACCAGAAGTTCGGCTCGTCCCTGGCCGGTGGGCAAGCGGCGGCGGTCGTGGCCCGGGTGCTCTCCCGTCCCGAGCTGCGGCTGGTGGGGCTGCACTGCCACCTGGGCTCGCAGATCGCCGGGGTCACCGGGTACGAGGAGGCGGTGCGGCGCCTCGTGGCCTTCCTCGCCGACATCGCGGTTCGGCACGGGGTCGCGTTGCCGCAGCTCAACCTCGGTGGCGGGCATGCGGTGGCCTACCGCCCCGGCGACGCCTCGTTCAACCTGTCCGGCTTCGCCGCCCGCATCCCCCGCGTGCTGGGTTTCGAATGCCGGAAGCACGGTCTCGTGCCGCCGCGCCTGACGTTGGAGCCGGGTCGGGCGATCGTGGCGCGAGCCGGGGTGACGCTGTACCGGGTGGTGACCGTGAAGCACACCAGCACCCGGACCTACGTCGCCGTGGACGGCGGCTTCAGCGACAACCCGCGCCCCGAGCTGTACGACTCGCGCTACACCGCGCGCCTGGTCGGCCGGGCAGGTGACGTGCAGAAGCGCTCGATGCGCGTGGTCGGACGCCACTGCGAAGCCGGTGACGTGCTGATCCCCGACGTGCAGCTGCCGTCCGACATCCGCGCCGGCGATCTCCTCGCGGTCCCGTGCACCGGCGCCTACCACCACTCGATGGCCTCGACCTACAACCTCGTCCCCCGTCCCCCGGTGCTGGCGATCGACGATGGCGCGGTCGAGGCCTGGATCCGCCGCGAAACCGAAGCCGACCTCCTCCACCGCGACATCGCCTGACCGTCGTGAGCGCGCACGCGGGCTGGAGCACGCCTGCGCACCCACGACGGGGTTCCGGGCTCGGGTGGGGCGTAATAGCCTGAGCGGCGGTTCGAAGGTGAGGAGATGCGATGGCGGGACCCATCCGGCCGACGATCGCTGACGTCGCGCGGGCGGCCGGGGTGTCGCGCACGACCGTGTCGCACGCGCTCAACGGCATCGGCAAGGTCGATCCGCGGACGCGGGAGCGGGTGGCCCAGGCCGCCGCCGAGCTCGGCTACCGCCCGAGCCTGCGCGCGCAGCGGCTGCGCAGCGGCCAGTCGCGGACCATCGGCCTGGTGTCGTCGATGCCGGTCGCGGTGGGCGGCGGCCCGTCCAAGCTGGGCTTCTTCATGGAGGTCGCGGCCGCGGCGGCCGAGACCGCGCTGCTGCACGGGTTCGCGCTGGTGGTGGTGCCGCCGCTGGACTCCTCCGACCCGCCGCTGGACTCGCTGGACATCGACGGCGCGATCGTCATCGAACCGGACCAGGACGACCCGACGACCAAGCGCCTGCAGTCCCGCGGGGTGCCGATCGTGACCATGGGCCCGCAGCAGGGCATGGACCTGCCGCACGTCGACCTGCGCGCACCGCAGGTCGGCCGCCTGCTGCTGGACCACCTGCGCGAGCAGGGCGCGGACCGGATCGCCCTGCTCATGGGCAGCGGGCATCGCAGCTGGTACGTGGACCTGGCGGAGGTCTACGCGGAGTTCGCGCGCGAGCACGGCATGCCGCCGCTGGTCGTCGAGGCCGACGAGTCGGGCGGCGAGGAAACCGGGCAGGCCGCGTGCGAGGAGCTGCTGGCGCAGCACCCCGAGGTCGACGCGATCTGCGCGGCGGTGGACGCCTTCGCCATCGGCGCAGTGCGCGCAGCGGCGGTGCGCGGGCTCGACATCCCGGGGGACCTGCAGGTGGCGACCCGCTACGACGGCGTCCGGGCCCGCACCAGCACCCCGACCTTGACCGCGGTGGACCTGCACCTGGCGCAAGCTGCGTCGAGCGCGGTCGAACTCCTGCTGGCGAACCTGAAGGGCACCGAGGCCGCCCAGGTCGTGAGCAACCCCGACCCGCGACTGGTCCCCCGCGACTCCACCCGCACCCGCTGACTCGTGAGCACTTCGGGGCGCTATGGCACCTCGAACCACTCACGAGACGAATTCCGGACCGGTTCCCGCCGCAATTGCCGAGACGATCGGCGCATGGCACTTCACGGCAGGACAGCGGTCGTCACCGGAGGATCCCGCGGCATAGGGCGGGCGATCGTGCAGCGCTTGGCAGCCGACGGGGCGACCGTGCTGTTCAGCTACGTCCGCGACGAAGCCGCCGCCGACGCGCTCAGCGCCAGCACGGGAGCTCAGGCCGAACAGGTCGACGTCGGTGAAACCGACCAGGTGGCAAGGCTTTTCGCGGTCGCCGACGAGCACCTCGGCGAGCTGGACATCGTGGTCAACAACGCCGGGATCCCGGGCAGCACGCCGCTGCTGGACACCTCCGAGGCCGAGTACGACCGGATCATGGCCGTCAACGCCAAGGGCACCTTCCTGGCGGTGCAACAGGCGGCGCGGCGGATGCGCAGCGGTGGGCGGATCATCAACATCTCCACGATGAGCACCGTTTGGGCCGGTCCCGGCGAATCCGCTTACGCCGCGAGCAAAGCCGCGGTCGAGCAGCTCACGCGGGTCGCGGCGAAGGAGCTGGGCGCGCGCGGGATCACCGTCAACGCGGTCTCGCCCGGCCCCACCGACACCGACCTGCTGCGCGGCGCGGTCGGCTCGGAAGCCATCGCGGCGACCGAGCACATGACTCCTCTGGGCAGGCTCGGACGGCCCGCGGACATCGCCGACGTGGTCGCGTTCCTAGCCGGCCCGGACGCGCGGTGGGTGACCGGTCAGAACATCCGCGCCACCGGAGGCCTGGTCTGAGCCCGGCTGCCACGAGTTGATCTCGTCGCACCAACGGTTTTCCGCCCCGGAGTGCCGCCGGGTGTGCCGGTGTGAAACGATTTCGGGTGTTTCACGTCGTCTTCTACCACCCGGAGATCCCCGGCAACGCGGGCAACGCGATCCGCATGGCGGCCGGCTCCGGATGCGCCCTGCACCTGATCGAACCGCTCGGGTTCTCCGTGGAAGACGCGAAGCTGCGCAGAGCCGGTCTCGACTACCACGACCGGGCCGCCCTGCACGTCCACCCGGACCTCGACTCGGCGTGGCGGGCGCTGCAGCCGGAGCGGATCTTCGCCTTCAGCTCGAAGGCGGAGCGCTCCTACGAAACGGTCGACTACCGGCCCGGTGACGTCCTGCTGTTCGGCCCGGAATCCACCGGCCTGCCCGACGAGGTCCTCGACGACGCGACGATGCAGGTGCGCATCCCCATGCTGCCCGGCATCCGCTCGATGAACCTCGCCAACTCGGCCGCGGTCGCGGTCTACGAGGCCTGGCGGCAGCAGGGCTTCGCCATGGGCGCCTAAGCGCGCTCGTTCCGGGTCCACGGCCAGGTCAGCAGCGCCCAGGCGACCATCCCGACGACCGCCGCCACGGCCAGGTACCAGGGCCAACCGCCCATCAAGTCGAGCAGCGACGGGTTGTTCGGCTTCCGGCTGACGAAGCCGTAGTTCGTGCCCGCCCACGCGTTGAAGACCAGCATCGCCGCGGCCCACACCACCGTCACCACCACCGCGAACCGGTAGCCGCGCCAGTCCGGGCGCACCCCGACGCCCCAGGTCAGGAACGCCGCGGCCCAGAGCACCAGCAGGTGCTGGCCCCAGAACTCGATGAACTGCAGCGACGGGAAGTCCGGCGCGTCCAGGGCGGGCGTGATCATCGCCTGCGGCGTCAGCGTCAACCCCCAGTAGTAGAGGAGCGCGCACGCCAGCGGCTGCCGCGTCCACAGCGCGAAGGCGCTGACCATCCACGCGAGGTCGCACAGGTGCAGCGGCAGGGAATCGCCGATGTCCCACCGCGAGGGCAGCATCCCGTAGATCACCAGCGGCACGTCGAACGCCACGACCACCACGGCGAAGACCCGCGCGACCAGCGTGATCGTCCCGGCCTCACGACACCGGCGTCCGAGCACGACGACGGCAACGGCCCCGACCACGATCAGCGCCATCAGCACCAAGTGCGACGGGCCGTAAGCCACGAACCGACCCCCACCAGCCCCCACACCCCAACCCTAAGCGCCCCCACCCCGGCCAACGAGGTCCGCAAGTTCAATGGAAATCAGACCTCA
>NZ_JBEOVY010000449.1:0-5371 GCF_040295745.1 Saccharopolyspora sp. NPDC002686 | reverse complement strand
GGGCCGTCATAGCAGCCCAAAAGACTCACGGGACCTGACCAGCTGTAACGCCGCGCTAGAAGAGCTTGACCGGGTTCACCACGTCGGCGACCAGGACCAGCAGCGAGTACGCGATGAACACCAGGCTGATCGCGTAGGCCAGCGGCATCAGCCGCGCCGTGTCGAACGGGCCCGGGTCCGGGCGCCGCACCAGCTTGGCGAAGCCGCGCCGGATCGACTCCCACAGCGCACCCGCGATGTGACCGCCGTCCAGCGGCAGCAGCGGCAGCATGTTGAACACGAACAGCGAGAGGTTCACCCCGGCCAGCAGGTTGAACATCAGCATGATCCGGGCGTCCACGCCGATGTTGTCCGAGGCCAGCACCTCGCCGCCCAACCGGCTGGCACCGACGATGCCGACCGGCGAGTCCGCGTGCCGCTCGCCGCCGAAGATGGCCGACACCAGGTCCGGCACCCGCTGCGGCAGCTCGATGACCTTCTGCGCGGTGAGGCTGACGAACCCGCCGATGGTGCTGACCACACCACCGATGTCCTGCTTGACCAGCACCTGCGTCGGGGTCAGCCCGAGGAAGCCGACCGTCTCGTACTCGCTGGTCGAGTTCAGCTTCGGCATCTGGTTCTGCATCAGGCTCGGGGTCAGCGTGACCTGCTGCCCCTGGCGCTCGACGACCACCGGCACCGGCCCGGTCGACTGGCGGATGGCCAGCTGCAGGTCTTCCCAGGTGGTGTAGGGCTTGCCGTTGAACTCGAGGATCCGGTCGCCGGGGAGGAACCCGGCCTCCGCGGCCGGGGAGGGCTTCGCGCCTGCCGGGCAGACGTCCTTGTTCGGCGCGTCGGCGGGCAGCACGCACTCGCTGACCGAGGCGACCGTGGTGGTCGCGGTCATGATGCCGTGGCCCATCAGGATCGCGGCGAAGATGCCGACCGCCAGGATGAGGTTCATCACCGGCCCGGCCATCATCACGATGATCCGCTTCCAGGGGCTGCGCTGGTAGAACTGCCGGTGCGCGTCCTCGGGGGTGATCTCCTCGGCGGACATCTGCCGGGCGTCCTCGATCATCGCCCGGATCGGGGTGGAGGAGACGGTGCGCCCGTACTCCTCGTCCTTCTTCGGCGGGAACATCCCGATCATCCGGATGTAGCCGCCGAACGGGATCAGCTTTACGCCGTACTCGGTGTCGCCCTTCTTGCGCGACCAGATGGTGCGGCCGAAGCCGACCATGTACTGGGTGACCTTGACCCCGAACAGCTTCGCGGCCGCCAGGTGGCCCAGCTCGTGCCACGCGATGGAGAACAGCAGCCCGAAGAAGAAGATCAGGATGCCAACGACGACCAGCATCTACTACTCCGCCTTCCCTGCGGCCACCAGTTCGTTGGCCTTGGCCCGCGCCCAGTCCTCGGCCGCGAAGACCTCGTCCAAGCTCGCCGGCTCGGACCGCCACTGGTCGGCCCCGGCGAGCACATCACCCACAGTCTGCACGATTCCGGTGAACCCGAGTCGGCCTCGCACGAAAGCCGCCAGCGCTTCTTCGTTGGCCGCGTTGTAGATCGCGGGCAGGCACCCGCCGCCGGAACCGGCCGCGCGAGCCAGCTCGATCGCCGGGAACGCCTCGTCGTCGACCGGTTCGAAGGTCCACTCCTGCGCCTTCGAGAAGTCCAGCGCGGGGGCGGCCCCGGGCACCCGGCGCGGCCACTCCAGGCTCATCGCGATCGGGATCCGCATGTTCGGCGGGCTGGCCTGGGCGATCGTCGAACCGTCCACGTAGGTGACCATCGAGTGCACGATGGACTGCGGGTGGACGGTCACGTCGATGCGGTCGTAGCCGATGCCGAACAGCAGGTGCGCCTCGATCAGCTCCAGGCCCTTGTTCACCAGGGTCGCCGAGTTGATGGTCACCACGTTGCCCATCGACCAGGTCGGGTGCGCGAGCGCCTGCTGCACCGTGACGTCGACCAGCTCTTCGCGCTTGCGGCCGCGGAAGGGCCCGCCGGAAGCGGTCAGCACCAGCTTCTCGACCGAGTCGGGATCGGCGCCGAGCAGGCACTGAGCCAGCGCGGAGTGCTCGGAGTCGACCGGCACGATCTGCCCGGGCTTGGCCTTGTCCAGCACCAACGAACCGCCCGCGACCAGCGATTCCTTGTTCGCCAGCGCCAGCTGGGAGCCGGTCTCCAGCGCGGCCAGGGTGGGCTTGAGGCCCCGGGAGCCGTCGATGCCGTTGATGATCACGTCGGCGGGGACGGACTCGATGAGGTCGGTCGCCACGTCCGGCCCGGTCCGCACGTCCGGCATCTCGGAGAGCAGACCCCGCGACTCGGCGTGGTGCCGGATGGCGAGCTGGACGCCCTCGACTTCGCTCTCCTTGGCCACCCCGACGTTCGGGACCTGGAACTCCATCGCTTGCGCGGCCAGGCCGAGCGGATCGCTGCCGCTCGCGGCCAGGCCCACGACCCGGAACCGGTCCGGGTTCTCCCGGATCACGTCCAGTGCCTGTTTGCCAATGGACCCGGTCGAGCCGAGCACCAGGACGGTGCGGGGGCCGGGCGCGCTCTGTTTCGGGGTGTCGGCGTGCATCACCGCCATTGTCCCCGAAGGAGCGAGGGGGAGGTCGCTCGCGGTGCACAAATCACGATCGGGGGTCACGATCAGGAGCATCGGTCGCGGCACCGGAGGAGGTCGGTCATGGGAATCATCGGATGGATCGTTCTCGGTCTCGTCGTGGGCGCGCTGGCCAAGGCGATCATGCCCGGCAAGGACGGCGGCGGGATCCTCGTCACCATGCTGCTCGGGGTGGTCGGCGCGTTCGTCGGCGGCCTGATCGGCAACTGGATCTTCGGCGTGGGCATCGACCGGTTCTGGTCCCTGAGCACCTGGATCCTGGCCGTCGTGGGATCGCTGATCGTGCTGGGCGTTTACCGGGCGATCGTCGGCCGCAAGGCGGTATCGCGAGGCTGATCACACCGGGGGGTGTTGCGGAAGGCGCTTCCGCAACACCCTTTTCGCTGCTCGCAGGTGGATGGGCGGGCGCCGGGGCATCGATGGCGTGTGCGAAGATGGGCGTGTGGATCGCCGATCGGCGGTTCGCACTTCGAGCATCATCTTCCGGTCCGGGCGGCCGGGCGTGGCACCAGGAGGGGAACGTGGCGAGCACCGAGCTGGAGAAGAAGCCCAGCCAGGCCGTCGACCCGGCCGAAGAGCCGTCGGCCGAGTGGGGCTGGCACGGCGGGTTCCCGAAGGCGACCCAGTTCGCCGGTTGGTTCTCCGTCTTCGCGTGCCTGGTCATGCTGATCGGCAACCACCAGGGCATCCTCAGCGGCGGCGACCACTTCAAGACCGAGGACTACTTCCTGGTCATCACCGCGATCGTCCTGGTCATCGGACTGCTGGTGGACCTGCGCCGCAAGAAGACCGCCTGGCGCGGCTGACCCCAAGAGCACGAAGAACGCCGCCTCCGGAATCCCGGAGGCGGCGTTCTTCGTTCTCGGGGGCGGTGAACCTCCCGGCCCCCGCGGTCCGTGCTGGTGGTGTCGTGAGTGCGCAACCGCGCCCACCCGCACTCACGACACCAAAACTTCCTTACACGGTGATGCCGGTGAGGACCGTGACGTGCTCCTGCGTCAGGTCGACCATGGCCGCGTGGACGCCTTCGCGGCCCACGCCGGACTCCTTGACCCCGCCGTAGGGCATCTGGTCGGCGCGGAAGCTCGGCACGTCGCCGATGATCACGCCGCCGACCTCCAGCTCCGCCGCCGCGCGGAACGCCAGCTGGATGTCGCGGGTGAACACGCCGGCCTGCAGGCCGTAGCGGGAGGCGTTGACCTTCTCGAACGCCTCGTCCACCGAATCCACCGGCGCGAGCACCAGCAGCGGGCCGAAGACCTCCTCGCAGGAGACCTTCGCGTCCTCGGGGGCACCGCTGAGCACGGTCGGCGCGAAGGTGGCGCCCTCGCGGGTTCCGCCGGTGAGCACCTCGGCGCCCGCGTCGACGGCTTCGCCGACCCAGGCCTCGAGCCGCTTCGCGGCGTCCTCGTTGATCATCGGGCCGACCTTGGTCGCCGGGTCCTTCGGGTCGCCGGTGGCCTGCGCCTCGACCGCCTTCACCACGCGGGCGGCGAGGTCGTCGTAGACGTCGCGGTGGACGTAGACGCGCTGCACGGAGATGCAGGACTGCCCGGCCTGGTACATCGCGAAGGTCGCGATCCGGTCCGCGGCGAAGTCCAGGTCCGTCCAGCTCGGGTCGACGACCACCGCGGCGTTGCCGCCGAGCTCGAGGGTCACGTGCTTGCGCGGCGCGGAGTCGAGGATGCCCCAGCCGACCGGGCCAGAGCCCGTGAACGACACCACCGGCAGCCGCGGGTCGGCGACCAGCTCGGCGGCCTTGTCGTTGCTGGTGGTCAGCACCGACCAAGAACCGGCGGGCAGCTCGGTCTCGGCCAGGATCTCGCCCAGCACCAGCGCGGACAGCGGCGTCTTCGGCGCGGGCTTGAGCACGATCGGCGCGCCGACCGCCAGCGCCGGAGCGACCTTGTGCGCCACCAGGTTCAGCGGGAAGTTGAACGGCGAGATGCCGAGCACGGGCCCGCGCGGGACGCGCCGGACCAGCGCCATCCGGCCGGTGCCGCCGGGATCGGTGTCCAGCCGCTGCAGGTCGCCGGAGAACCGCCGGGCCTCCTCCGCGCCCCACCGGAAGGTGGAGACGGCGCGGGCCACCTCGCCGCGGGCCCAGCTGATCGGCTTGCCGTTCTCGGCGGTGATCAGCTGCGCGATCTCCTCGGTCCGCTCCTCGAGCCGCCGGGTCACGTGGTCCAGCGCGGCAGCGCGCACGTGCGCGGGCGTGGTGGCGAACTCGCGGCGCACCGCGTCCGCGGCGGCGACGGCGCGCTCCACGTCGGCGTCGCTGGCGTAGCACGTGGTGGCGACCACGGTGCCGTCGTAGGGGTGCCGCACCTCGAACGTCGCGTCGCTGCTGACCCGCTCCCCCGCGACCCAGTTCCCGATGACCGATGACATCGGCTACCTCCAGTCGTTTCCGAAACCTCCCCAGAAGCTACGACCCCACCCCCTGTCCCCAGCACTGCCAATCCGTACACCGCACCGACCAACGATGTCCAAACCGTCCCCCACGCCGAACGCCGCCAGGACGACAAACCCGGCCAGCCCACCTATTCCTGCTGGTCAGGTCTCGTGAGTACTTTGAGGCGCTATGGCACCACAAAGTGCTCACGAGCACTGATCTGGCCAAACAACCCCCACGGCCGTTGCACCAGCGGCGAGCTGCAGGACGCAGGACGACCACGAACCGTCCACCCCGGCGGTCGTCCGGCCCGAGCTCCGCAAATTCAATGGAAATCGGACGTCCGATTTCCATTGAAT
>NZ_JBEOVY010000448.1:0-5442 GCF_040295745.1 Saccharopolyspora sp. NPDC002686 | reverse complement strand
GCCCGCGTCGAAGGCCGGGTTCCGCAGAGGTACCAGCTGCCGATCGGTGAGCGGTTGCCGTTGCATCAGGGCGCGGGGAAGGTCTTGGTCGCCGGGTGCGGCCGCGGATGATCCTGGTCGACCTGCGGGCCATCAACGTCCCTCCGCCGCCACCCCTGGCGGCTGTTCAGCGGGCGGCTGCTCCCCGGCCGGGGGCTGCTGCTCCGCAGGTAGCTGATCAACTGGCTGCTGGTCCGCCGGCTGCTCCCCCGCGGGCGGCTGCTCCCCCGCCGGCGGCGCGGGCGGCGCCGGGGGCGGCGGGACCGTGGCCTTCTCCGGCTCGCCGACCACCAGCACCGAACCGTCCGGCTGCATCACCAGGTGCGCCGGGGTCGGCCCGGGCACCATGCCGAGGTCCTCGGTGGCGCGCCGCTGGATCGCCGGCGGCGAATCCAGCGAGCTGACCTCGCGCAGCAGCCGCTCGCGGCGCTCGTTGAGCTGCGCGATCTCGGCGTCACCGCGCTGCAGCTCGTAGCTGCCGCTGACCGCGGCGATGGACAGCCACAGCGTCGCGGCCAGACCGACGGCCAGCACCGACATCACCATGACGACCAGCGGCAGCCGCGCGAGCGCCACCCGCTCCTGCAGCTGCTTCGCCCTGGTCTTCGCCTTCGCCGTGGTCGGACGGCGGTCCTCGGAGCCGGTGCGCACCTGGCGCGGTCGCCGCACGGACGGCTCCCGCGTCGAGCGCTCCCGCCGCTCCTCGCGGCGCGCGTAGGCGCGTTCCGCCGCGGCCGACCGCGACCGCGGCTTGTCCGTCTTGGTGGCGGACTTCGCGGTGGTCTTGGTCGCCGTCGTCTTCTTCGCCGCGGGCTTCTTGGCGGCCGACTGCGCGCGTTCCTCGGACCCCGACCGCGAAGCGGCCTTCTTGGCGCGTGCAGGTGCTGTCATGCCGCCTCCCGTTCCTCAGTGGACGCCCGCGCCGGTACCCGCACGCCGACGTCCCGAGCAGTCAGGGGCGCGTCTCCCGTGCGCCCCCGGCTGCTCATGTCTTCCCCCCGCCGATGCGCTCCGCGGCGCGCAACCGCACCGACGCAGCCCTCGGATTGACTTCGACCTCCTGCTCACCGGCGACTTCGGCGCCCCTGGTGAGCAGGCGGAATTCCGGCCCGTGCCCGGGCAGTTCCACCGGCAGGTCGACCGGGGTCCGCGACTTCACCCGCTCGGCGAGCGCGCGCTTGACCATCCGGTCCTCCAGCGAGTGGTAGGACATCACCGCGATCCGGCCGCCGACCGCCAGCGAGTCCAGCGCCGCGGGCAGCGCCCGCTCGAGCACGTCGAGCTCGGCGTTGACCTCGATGCGCAGCGCCTGGAAGGTGCGCTTGGCCGGGTGACCACCGGTGCGCCGGCTGGCCGCGGGCACCGTGTCGTAGAGCAGCTGCACCAGTCGAGCGCTGTTGCTGAACGGTTCCTTCTGCCGCTCCCGGACGATCGCGGACGCGATCTTGCCCGCGAACTTCTCCTCGCCGTAGGTGCGCAGCACCCGCGCCAGCTCTTCCGCCGAGTAGGTGTTGAGCACGTCCGCGGCGGTGCGCGGTGCGCCCGAATCCATCCGCATGTCGAGCGGCGCGTCCTGGGCGTAGGCGAAACCGCGGGCGGCTTCGTCGAGCTGCAGCGAGGAGACCCCGAGGTCGAACAGCGCGGCGTCCACCTCGGACAGTCCCAGGTCGACCAGCACCTCGGCCCACTCGTCGTAAACGGCGTGCACCAGGTGGATCCGCGAGGCGTACGGCTGGAGCCGCTCGCCGGCCAGCCGCAGCGCGTCCGGGTCGCGGTCGAGCCCGACCAGCGTCAGCCCCGGGTGCGCGGCCAGCATCGCCTCGGAGTGCCCGCCCATCCCGAGCGTGGCGTCGACGACCACCGCGCCCTCGCGGGACAGCGCGGGTTCGAGCAGTTCCAACGTCCGGTCCAACAGCACCGGCACGTGCTTGTCGCGGGCGGATCCGCCCTGTTCATACCGCTGTTCGGCCACGGCGGTCCCTCCCTCCCGCGTGCCGTTCCCGTCGTGCTCCGCCAACCGGCACGCGCGGGCCCGCAGGCCCGCGCGTGGCGATGTCGGTATTGCCGACCCGCTCAGGGGCTCGGCGGTGCCGGGATCCGGCTGGACATGTTCTGGCATCCCAGTGTCTCGTGTGGACGTCCGGATCCCGTCAGGTCCCCGCCCGCCCGTCGCGTCCTGGTGCCGGGGAAGATGCACCAGGCATGCGATAGCCGAGCGGACCGAGGCCTCACGAAACCCGAATCCCCCGCTGTCAACACGCGCACCGATCAGAAGACGCCCGGCAACACCTCCTCGCGCGCTTGCGCATAGCCCTCCTCGTGGTCGTCGAGGTAGCTCTGCCACCTCTCCGCCTGCCAGATCTCCAACCGGTTGATCGCGCCGATGACCACGCACTCCTTGGTCAGCCCGGCGTAGCGGCGCAGCTCGGTGGCGATCTTGATGCGGCCCTGGCCGTCCGGCTCCTGCTCGTCGGTCCCGGCGAACAGGTAGCGCTGGTAGGCGCGGACCGCCTCGTTGGTGAACGGGGCCTCGGCGACCTTGCGCGCCATCTGCTCGAACTCGTCGCGCGGGAAGACGTAGAGGCAGTGGTCCTGTCCCTTGGTGACCATCAACCCCCCCGCCATGGCTTCCCGGAACTTCGCCGGCAGCGTCAAGCGCCCCTTGTCGTCGAGCTTCGGGTGATGGGTACCGAGAAACATCCCGGTGCACCTCCCCCGCCCCGGGCCGCTCGTCCTGCGCCCCGGACCCGCCGCAGCGGCACTCCGCCCCGGGCGAACCACCCGGGCCGAAACCCTCACCGGCCGTGATCAGCGGCGCCCGGCGAAAGCGGCGGGACCCCCGTTTGCCCCACCTCGCCCCACAGTACCCCACTTCGCTCCACCGTCAACACGAATCACCCCGTCCCGGCAACCCCCGCCGACCCCGTTTGCGCAGGTAGTGCCCGGTGGGTCCGAAGTGGGGGGTTTCGCGGGGCCGACCTTGATCAACCCCTTCGGGTGCGCGGTTATGCTCAGTGCCCGTCCCGCCCGGACCCCGATCTCGACCGATCGGTGGGGAGGAGTGGGGCGGCCGGCACCGCATCGGTGCGGGTGTCCCGCCGGACCCCACCGGTTTGGCACACTGCACGTGCACGCCGCCCCGGACCTGCCATCGGCCGAGCACCGGGTGCGGGGTCTGCCCGGCAGAGCACATGGAGGCGTCTTGAGCGGCACTCGCGCGCTTCCCGCTCGTGCGGGCGCCCCGCGAGTGGCGGTGGAAACCCGCTCGGGCCTCCCCGGGCACCGCGACGACCAGGAGGTGGCGTGACGCCCAGGACTGAGCTGTCCGGTGCCCCGGCGACCGACGACGGCGACTCGCCGGAGAAGCCCGACGTGGACCAGCTGCACAGCACCGTTCAGCGCATCGCCGCGAACGTGGAGCAGGTGCTGGTGGGCAAGCCCGAGGTGGTCCGGGTGGCGCTGGTCACCATGCTCGCCGAAGGCCACCTGCTGGTCGAGGACGTGCCCGGGGTCGGCAAGACCTCGCTGGCCAAGGCGCTGGCCAAGTCCATCGACTGCACGGTGAGCCGCATCCAGTTCACCCCCGACCTGCTGCCCAGCGACATCACCGGCGTGTCGGTGTACAACCGGCAGACCGAGAACTTCGAGTTCCGCCCCGGTCCGGTGTTCGCCAACGTGGTGGTCGGCGACGAGATCAACCGCGCCTCCCCCAAGACGCAGTCCGCGCTGCTGGAGTGCATGGAGGAGAAGCAGGTCACCGTCGACGGCGAGACCTACCCGCTGAGCTCGCCGTTCATGGTCATCGCCACCCAGAACCCGATCGAGATGGAAGGCACCTACGCGCTGCCGGAAGCCCAGCGGGACCGCTTCACCGCCCGGGTGTCGATCGGCTACCCGGACGTCGAGGCCGAGCTGGCGATGGTCGACGACCACGCCGGGCACGACCCGCTGGCCGACCTGCGCCCGGTCGCCGACGGCGCCGAGGTGCAGAACCTGCTGCGAGCCGTGCGCGAGGTGCACGTCTCCAGCGAGATCCGCCGCTACGCGGTCGCGCTGGTGACCGCGACCCGCCAGCTGCCCGAGCTGCGGCTGGGCGCCTCGCCCCGGTCGACGCTGCAGCTGGTGCGGGCCGCTCGCGCGCAGGCCGCGCTGGCCGGGCGCGACTTCGCGATCCCCGACGACGTGCAGGCGGTCGCGATCCCGGTGCTGGCCCACCGGCTGGTGCTGACCAGCGAGGCCCGCGCCGCGCGCCGCTCGACGACCGAACTGGTGCGCCAGCTGCTGAGCCGGACTCCGGTGCCGCGCGGCGACACCGAACGCGAACGCAGGTAAGGATGCTCTCCGGCCTGACCATCCGCGGGCGCTGCTTGTTGGCGGCGGGCGTGGCCGCCGGCATCTGCGCGCTGGTCCTCGACGAGCGGGACCTCCTGCGGGTCTCGGCGTTCGTGATCGCGCTGCCGCTGCTGGCCCTGCTGCTCACCAGCCGGACCCGGTTCGGCGTCGCCGCCCGGCGCGAAGTGGTGCCCGCGCGGATCCCGGTCGGTGGCCGGGCCACCGTCCAGCTGCACGTCTCCGCCAGCGGCCGGATGCCGATCGGCGGGCTGATGCTGGAGGACAACACGCCCCACGCGCTCGGCGGGCGGCACCGGTTCCAGCTGGAGGCGGTGCCCAAGCACGGCGGCGCGGTCCTGGAGTACCCGGTGTCGCCGGTGCTGCGCGGCGTCCACCAGATCGGGCCGCTGCGCACCAGCATCGACGACCCCTTCGGGCTGGCCGAGTTCGAGCGGGAGCTGGCCGGTCGCAGCCGGCTCGTCGCGGTGCCGGAGGTCGTCGCGCTGAACGGACTGCCCGCCGGTTCCGGGCTGGGCACCGGCGAGGACGGCGCGACCCGGCTGCGCGCCGGGCACGGCGAGGACGACGCGGTGGTGCGGCAGTACCGGCACGGCGACGACATCCGCCGCGTGCACTGGAAGTCCACCGCGCGCCGCGACGAGCTGATGGTGCGCGTCGAGGAACGCCCCTGGCACGCAGGCGTGACGGTGCTGCTCGACCGGCGCTCGGCGGCGCACCGCGGCAGCGGCGCGCGCAGCAGCCTGGAGTGGGCGGTCTCCGCGGTGGCCAGCTTCTGCCTGCACCTGCACCAGCACGGGCAGCAGGTGCAGGTGAGCACCGAGGACGGCGCGCAGCTGGCCGCCGGTGCTGCGACCTCCGGCGACGGGTACGACGACGCGGTGCTGGACGCGCTGGCGGCGGTGCGCGCGTCGTCCCAGCGCGACCTGGTGTTCAGCCACGACCCCGGTTCCGGGCAGGAGCTGATCGCGGTGCTGGGCGAGGCCACGCCCGCGGCGGTGGACGAGCTGACCAAGCTCCGCCCGCAGGAGACCCGCAGCCTCGTGGTGCTGC
>NZ_JBEOVY010000447.1:0-5448 GCF_040295745.1 Saccharopolyspora sp. NPDC002686 | reverse complement strand
ACCAGGAACGCGATCAGCGCCGCGGACCGGCTGTCGGCGTCCTCGGTGGCCTTGGCCAGCGATCCGCCGATGGTGTCACGCAGCCGGCTCCGCCGCGCGCGGAGCCGCCGCATCCGCCTGAGCCCGCTCCGGCTCCGCCGCCGAAGGAGGAGGCTCGTCCGGTCGCGGCGCGTGCGCCGAAGTTCGCGCAGCGCGCCGACGGCGGGTTCGGGCCGATGGGCTCGTCCGGTGGTTGGACGGGCGGTTCGGCGCGGGCCGGTTACGGCCGGAACACCACGTGGTCGGCCGACGACTTCAAGGAAGAGCGCCGCAACGACAACGACCTGCAGGTCGGCGCCGGTTACAAGCCGGGCGAGAGCGGGAGCACCGTCGTGCCGCAGTTCCTGATCGAGGCCGACGAGCTCTTCGACGACGACGAGGGCGACGGCGGCAGCCGTCTGGTGGCGCCGCCGGTGCTGGGCGAAGCGCCGTCGAGCTACCGGGACTTCTAGCGCGGGCACGGCCGGTGCGCCGACCCGCACCGGCCGCTGCACCCAGACTCCGAAATGAGCGTTCGATGGTCGAGACGATCAACTTGTCGATCCCCGCGGTCGACCTGCTCGGTGAGCAGTTGAACCTCACCGTGCGGCAGTACCCGTTCGAGCTGCCCCGGATCGGGGAGCTGGGCGAGGACCGCAACCGGCTGGTGCAGCAGGTCTGGCAGGAGCTGGAGTCCACCGGGCTGGCGCGCAACGGGCGTCCGGAGCCGGAGGTCGAGGACGCGCTCTACCTGCTGTGCAGCTCCGAGGTGTCGATCGCGGCGGCCGGTCTGCTGGACGTGCGCGCCGGGCATCGGCTGGCGGCGCGGGTGGTGGCCACCGGCGAGGTCGGCGTCGTCGGGGTGCTCGACGGCCGCGGGCTGCGGATGAGCTTCCTGGCGCCGGATGCGCTGCCGCGGGCGTGCGCGGACCTGCTGCCTGACGCTCCGCTGGGCACGGAGAACCCGGTGCGCGCGGTGGCCGATCGCAGCAGCGGGCATCCGGCCGACGCCGACATCGACGGCCTGGCCGAGCTGCGCGCGATCACCTCGCGCCAGAAGTTCCGCCTCGGCCACTTCGTGGTCAGCGGCGACCGGCGCAACGGCCCCCGCCAGCCGAACCTGATCTGGTTCGACAACGATCAGGGCCGCTACGCGCTCCAGGGCGAGCGGGCCGAAGGCCGGGACGTGATCACCTGCGGCCCGGCGGACAAGCGGACCATCGCGGGCCAACTGGCCACCCTCCTCGACCGCACCCGCCAGAACCGCATCTGACGACGCGCCGGGCCATGTCGGTCCCCGACACGCCGACACCTGTGGACAGGCCCGGGTCCTTGTGGAGAACTTCCGCAATTTCAATGGAAATCAGAGGTCCGATTTCCATTGAATTTGCGGACCCCAGTCCACCGCCCCCAGCCCCCAGCCCACCGCACGACGTCCGCGGCCTTCCGAAGCCGTCGGCCGGGAGGTCCGGCTGGGTGCTCCGGGACCGCAGTTTCAATTGAAACTGTGGTCCGCCGGGGTGCAGTTTCAATTGAAACTGTGGTCCCGCGGAGCCCCTCGGGCCGTGCTGGAGGGGAGGTGCGTGCCACGGGCGGGTGCGAGGAAGGTGAGCCTTAGGGCAGGCTGGGGGTCGTGACCCAGGACCGCCAGGCCGAGATCGTCGAGACACCGGACGACCGCGACTCGTTCATGCGCTTGCTCGGTGGTCGGGGCAGCGCGATCGACGCGATGCTGCCGCCCGTCGCCTTCGGCCTCGGCTGGTACCTCAGCGGCGAGTCGATCGCCGTCGGCGGACTCGTGGCGGTGGCGGTCGGAGCGGTGGTCGCGGGGTGGCGGCTGTCCCAGCGGGCGCGTCCGCTGGCGGTGCTGATCAGCCTGCTGGCCGTCGCGTTCGGTGCGCTCATCGCGCTCTACACCGGGGACGCGGTGGACTTCTTCCTGCCGCGGCTGGTGACCAACGCGCTCAGCGCGCTCGCCTGGATGACCAGCATCGCGATCCGCTGGCCGCTGCTGGGCGTGGTGGTCGGGACGGCGCTCGGCCAAGCGCGGCGGTGGCGCCAGGACCCGGATCTGCTGCGCGCCTACAGCCGGGCGAGCTGGGTGTGGGTGGGCCAGTACGTGGTGCGGCTGGTGGTGTTCATCCCGCTCTGGCTGGTCGACTGGATCGGCCCGCTGACGATCGCGCAGGTGGTGCTGACCTGGCCGCTGGTGGCGGTCTGCGTGGCGGGCAGCTGGTGGGTCGTGCGCCGGTCGTTGCCCGCGGACCACCCGGGCCTGCGGCATCCGCGCACCCCGGAGTGACAGCCGGATTCGTCGAGCGCAGAATGCGCTCATGTCTCTCGGCAGCGTGATCACCGCGATCGTCACCCCGTTCGACGAGCAGCAGCGCGTCGACGAAGAAGCCTTCCTGTCCCTGTTCCGGCACCTCGTCGACCACGGCTCGGACGGCATCGTGGTCTGCGGGACGACCGGTGAGGCGCCGACCCTCACCGCCGAGGAGCACCTGCGGCTGATCGAGCTCGCCTGCGCCGAGCGCCCGGCCGGGACGACGGTGATCGCCTCGACCGGCTCGAACGACACCGCGCACGCCTGCTCGATGAGCGCGAAGGCCGTCGAGCTCGGCGCGGACGCCGTGCTGTCGGTGACCCCGTACTACAACCGCCCGAACCGGCGCGGGCTCATCGCCCACTTCACCGAGATCGCGCGGGCCACCGCGAAGCCGGTGGTGCTCTACAACGTGCCGTCGCGGATCGGGCTGTCCCTGGACAACGACCTGCTCGCCGAGCTCGCCCAGGTCGAGCACCTCGACTACGTCAAGCAGGCGGACAACGCCGCGCTCGCCCAGATCGACGGCCTCGGGCTGTACGCGGGCAACGACGACGGTTTCGCGCAGGCGCTCGACCTCGGCGGCTGCGGCGGCATCCTGGTGGCCAGCCACCTGGTCGGTGACCAGATGCGCCGGATGGTCGACGAGCCGGAGAACCGCGCGGAGATCGACGCCGAGCTCAAGCCGCTGTTCGCGGCAATGGGCGTGACCACGAACCCGATCCCGGTCAAGGCGGCGCTGAACCTGCTCGGCCACCGGGTCGGAGGTGTCCGCCTGCCGCTCGTCGAGGCCGACGACACGGAACTCGAGGTCATCCGCAAGGCCCTCGCCGACCTCAACCTCCTCTGACGGTCAGGCCGGGAGGAGGCGGGCGTGGAGGGCTGCGGGGTCCGGGGTGAGGTCGTGGGCCGCTAGCCAGGCCGCGCCGGCCGCTCCGGGGCCTGCGGTGTGCGGTTCGGGGAAGCCCCGGGACGTCAGTTCGGCGCGGAGGGCTTCGCCGACCGGGTTCGCCGGGGCGACCAGGCCGCCGGCCAGGACGATCGGCGTGCGATCGTCGGGAGTGCGGGTTTCCGCAGCGGTGTCGGCGAGCACGCGCGCTGCGTGGTCGATGATCGCCGTGGCCGTGGGGTCGGAGGCCTTGGTGACCAGCGGTGCGAGCTCGGCGAGCCGGATCGGGGGCGCTGAGTTGACCGCGCTGATCAGCTGTTTGCGCTGCGCATCGGGGTTGTCGGGGAGCAGCGTCTCGCGGACTGCTGCGGTGAGGCCGTGCAGCGTTTCGCCCCGGTCCAGGGCGGCGAGGGTGGCGCGGACGGCTTCGCGGCCGAGCCAGTAGGCCGAGCCCTCGTCGCCGAGGAGCCAGCCGTAGCCGCCGACCGTTCTGGTGAGCCGGTGCTGCTCGATGCGGGCGGCGATCGCTCCGGTGCCCGCGATCAGCACCGTGCCGGTCGGCTCCGGCGTTCCCGCCGCGAACGCCACCTCGGAGTCGCTGATCGCGCGCAACCCGCAGTCCAGGCCGAGCCGCGCCCACTCCCGCTCGAACAGTTCGCGGAACTGAGGATCGGCCATCTTGCTGACCCCCGCCATGCCGATCACGCCGGCCCGCACCCGCGCCGGGTCGACGTCGCGCAGAGCGGTCAGCGTGGCGGTGGCGATCTGCCGGACCGCCTCGTCGGCCGGGTGCGAGTTCGGGTTGCCGCCGGCTGCTTCGCCGCAGCCCAGAACGCGGCCGGACAGATCGCTGACCAGCGCGCGGCTGCTGGTGCCGCCGACGTCCAGGCCGAGGACGAATTCCGCATCGCGGTGCATGCGCCTTTTCTACGCGCTTCGAGTGATCGGTACGACAAGGAGGCCGAACATGACCGAAATCGCCAACGGCTGGATTCCGCGTTCGCGAACGGCTATACATCGAGCATTTGCATGATCAGTCGGGGAGAAGCACCATGGTCGACCTTGCCCGAACGCGGCCCGCCGCGGCACCGTCCGAAGTGGACGAGGGGGGCCGATGACCGTCGACGCCCACCACCACCTGTGGGACCTCGACGTCCGCGATCAGCCGTGGATCGTCGGGCCCGAGATGGATCCGCTGCGCCGCGATTTCCGGCCCACCGACCTGCAAGCCGCGCTGAAGGGCACCTCGGTGGACGCCACGGTGCTCGTGCAGACGGTCTCCGATCCGGACGAGACCCCCGAGATGCTGGTGCTGGCCGACTCGGTCGACCGCATCGCGGCGGTCGTCGGCTGGGTCGACCTGACCGCCCGGGACGTGCGCGAACGCATAGGCCGGCTGCAGATCCACCCGTCCGGCCGCTGGCTGAAGGGCATCCGCCACCAGGTCGAGGGCGAGTCCGACCCCGACTGGCTGGTCCGGCCCGACGTGCTCAAGGGGCTGGCCGCGGTCGAGGACGCGGGACTGGTCTACGAGCTGCTCGTCCGCTCGGACCAGCTGCCCGCCGCGGTCAAGGCGGTCGCCCAGTTCCCGCAGCTGACCTTCGTGCTCGACCACTGCGCGAAACCGCCGGTGGCCAGCGGTGAGCTGCAGCCCTGGGCGGACCGGATCCGAGCCCTCGCTGCCCACCCGAACGTGGTGTGCAAGCTGTCCGGTCTGGTGACCGAGGACGACTGGGCCCGGCAACCTGATCCGGTGAGGTTGGCGCCGTACGCCGAGGTCGTGCTGGAGGCGTTCGGGCCCCGCCGCCTGATGTTCGGCTCCGACTGGCCGGTGTGCCTGCTGGCCGCCGAGTACGGGCAGGTCATCGACGTGGCCAAGCAGCTGACGGCGGACCTGGACGACCGGCAGCGTTCGGCGGTGTTCGACCGGAATGCCCGAGAGGTGTACGACATCTGAGGACTTTCGCCTCTGTCGACACCCGCATCTCGACGTTTGCGGCCTGCTCCGATCGGCGTAACCTGACGATGCCCGCCTTACCCCGCCCCCTCGGTGAGGCGGGCTCTTCGTTTCTTCGTCGTCTGAAGGACTCGTTTTGCGTGGCGGTGCGAGTGGCGGAACCTCAGTCCGCCACTCCTGCTTCAGCGGTGGGGGATGGTTCCGCAGGTCATGGCCCATCAAGCCGAGGCCGACGATCAGGAACGACAGGGTCGCGAC
>NZ_JBEOVY010000446.1:0-5468 GCF_040295745.1 Saccharopolyspora sp. NPDC002686 | reverse complement strand
CGCTCCCGAGCGGCGGCCGCGAGGTGCTCCAGCAGGATCGACCCGAGACCGCGCCCCTGGTGCGAGTCCTCCACCACGAACGCGACCTCGGCCGAGTTGTCCTCGCTCCAGCGGTAGCCCTCCACCACCAGCTTCCACCCCACCGGGAACAGCTCCGCCCCGGGGCTGATCGGGCCAGCGAGGCGGGTCCGCTCGTCGAAGACCACGTGCATCGGAGCGCGGGGGAACAGCTCGTAGCGGCCGTGCACCAGGGCCTGCCCGTGGCCGGTCGGCGGTGTCTCGTTGACGAAGCGCTTCCCGTCGGGCGCCACCCACAGGTAGCCGTTGGAGTGCAGGGGCATGGCGAAGAAGCCCTGCCGCGAGCCGGGCGGGGCGAGCCCGTTGACGGCCATCATGTTGTCCATGTGCCACAGGTCCGCGCCGGCCTTCATCGCCATCCGGTGCCCGTCGCCGGTACCGGCCAGGCTGCCCCACACCGGCGGATCGGCGAGCCCGAGGTAGGTCCGCACCATCTCCGGGTCCGCCTCGAAACCGCCGGTGGCCAGGACGACACCGCGGCGGGCCGAGATCCGGCGCGGCTGCTCGCCGCCCGCGACCACGCCGACGACCGCTCCGGTGTTCGGGTCCTGGATCAGCTCGACAGCCGGTGCGCGGTACCGGACTTCGATGCCGCGCCGCCGCACCGCGTCGGTGAGCGTCTCGTGGAGCCGGCCTTCGCCGAGCACGCCGTCGACGCAGAGGTAGCCGCCGTAGCAGTCGCTCCCGTCGAGCTCCGGGTATTCGGGCGGGAACTTCCCGTTCGGCGCGACGGCGGCGCCCAGGCCCTCGATCCAGGCCGAGACGTGCTGGGTCTGCTCGGCCCAGGTGCGCACGATCGCCTCCGGCACGGGGCGATCGCCGCAGAGGTTGCGCAGGTACACCGCGGCCTGCTCCGGATCGCGGTTGTCGAACCAGGCGCCCCCGGACACGCGCGTGTTGCCGCCGGACTGGTCGGCGGAGGTCTTCTCCAGCACGACCACCCGGGCACCGGCGTCGTGCGCCGAGATCGCGGCGGCGGATCCGGCGGCACCCGTGCCGACGACCACCACGTCGGCGATGTCGTCGAAGGGCGGTAGCGGGACCAGTTCATCGGGCATGGGAGCGCTCCTGCCGTCGGCGTAAACCCGTGGCACCTGACCGGTTCGCGAGGTTAGCCGCCGCGCCGGTTGTCGATCGGCGAGCTCTCCCGGTCAGTGGGACTGGCCCGCCACCGCGGGGCGGGCGACGAGCATCGTGCCCCCATGGCGATCTGGGACGATGAGTGCGACGTGCTGGTGGTCGGTTCCGGCGGCGGTGCGCTGACCGGGGCGTACACCGCGGCCCGCGAGGGGCTTTCGGTGCTGGTGGTCGAGGCGACCGACAAGTTCGGCGGCACCACGGCGTACTCCGGCGGCGGGCTGTGGTTCCCGGGGAACGCGGTGCTCAAGCGGGCCGGCGACCAGGACACCCCGGAGGAGGCGAGGACCTACTACCGCGCGGTGGTGGGCGACCGCACGCCCCGCGAGCTGCAGGACGCGTTCCTGGACACCGGCGCGCGGCTGGTGGACTACCTGGAGGGCGACGACGACTTCGAGTTCATCGTCTACCCCTGGCCGGACTACTACGGGTCCGCACCGGGGGCCAGCGCGACCGGTCGGCACATCATGCCGATGCCGATGCCGCCCGAGCGGATCGGCTCGCTGCGGGACCAGCTGCGGCCACCGGTGGACGTCGACCGGGCGGGCAAACCGCTGCCGGACCTGCTCATCGGCGGTCAGGCGCTGATCGGCAGGCTGCTGCTCGCACTGTCCAAACAGGACTCCGTCCGGCTGCGGCGCGAATCGGTGTGCGACGAGCTGGTGACCTCGGACGGCGCTGTGATCGGCGCGGTGGTCGAGGAAGGCGGCGAGCGGCGGCGGATCCGCGCGCGTCGCGGCGTGCTCATCGCCTCCGGCGGGTTCGAGCGCAACCAGGAGATGCGGACCGAGCACGGGGTTCCGGGCGCGGCGCGCGACACCATGGGGCCGGCGAAGAACCTGGGCAAGGCCATCCAGGCCGGGATCGACGTCGGCGCCGACACCGACCTGATGTCGGAGGCCTGGTGGTCGCCGGGCATCACCCACCCGGACGGGACGTCGACGTTCTCGCTGTGGTTCACCGGCGGCATCTTCGTCGACGGCGCGGGCGAGCGCTTCGTCAACGAGTCCTGGCCGTACGACCGGATCGGCCGCGTCGTCCTCGACCGCGTCGGCGAGGACCGGATGGCGCTGCCGTTCTGGATGATCTACGACGACCGCGAGGGCGAGCGGCCGCCGGCGCACTCGACGAGCGTCCCGATGGGGGAGACCAGCGACTACGTCGACGCCGGACTGTGGTTCAGCGCGGGCACGCTGGCCGAGCTGGCGGAGAAGATCGGGGTTCCGGCGGAGAACCTGGAGCGGACCGTGGCACGGTTCAACGGCTTCGCGGCCGCCGGGACCGACGAGGACTTCCACCGGGGCGACGAACCGTACGACCGGTCGTTCGCGGACGGGGGATCGCCGCTGGTACCGATCGAGAAGGGCCCGTTCCACGCCGCCGCCTTCGGCGTCTCCGACCTCGGCACCAAGGGCGGTCTGCGCACCGATGCCAGCGCCCGGGTGCTCAACACCTCGGGCGAGGTGATCCCCGGTCTGTACGCCGCGGGGAACTCGATGGCCGCGGTCAGCGGGACCACCTATCCGGGCGGGGGCAATCCGATCGGGTCCTGCATGGTGTTCAGCCACCTCGCCGCGCTGGACATGATCACCCGCTGACCACTAGGAGCACCATGTCTTCTCCGAACACACCCGTGCTGATCACCGGCGCCGCCTCCGGGATCGGTGCGGCCTGCGCCCGCGCGCTGGCCGCCACCGGGCGACCGACGGTCCTGTGGGACCGCGACGAGAGCGGTGTGGCCGCCGTCGCGAAGCAGATCGAGCAGGACGACGGGGCGCCGGTCGTGGCGACCGGGATCGACGTCTCCGACGTGTCCCGGTACGACGACGCGCTCGCCGAGGCCCGCCGGATCGTCGGCAGGATAGGCGGTTTCGTGCACTGCGCCGGGATCGTCGACTCGACGCCGATGACGGAGGTCCCGCTGGAGGCGTGGCAGCGCGTCTTCGACGTCAACCTCACGGCCTTCGCCTACGGGACCGCCGCGCTCGCCGACGACCTGACCGCGTTGCCCGATTCGGCCGTGGTGGCGATCTCGTCCATCAACGCCACGCTCGGGCAGGCGAACATCCCGTCCTACAGCGCGTCCAAGGCAGGCGTCCTCGGGTTGACGCGCTCGCTCGCTGCGCAGCTCGGTCGCTCGGGGGTCCGGGTGAACGCGGTCTGCCCGGGCTACATCGAGACGCCGATGCTCAGCCGCAGCCTCGCCGATGCCCGGCGCGGAGCCCGGATGAGCGGTGACGCGATGCTCGGCCGCGTCGGGCAGCCGGAAGAGGTCGCCTCCGTCGTCCGCTTCCTGCTCAGCACCGAGGCCAGTTTCGTCACCGGCAGCACGCTTTTCGTCGACGGAGGAGTCACGGCCAGCGACCGCCTCGGCTCCCTCGACTGACGCACCCCCGCGGTTCACGGGATCAAAATTCCATTGAAATCGGACCTTCGATTTCAATGGAATTTCGACCCCGTCGGCATGTCGGCGTCCGACGCGCCGGTGCCGTGCGGGGATTCTGCGCGGGTTCTGGGGGACGTTTCCCCCGGAATTGCGGGAGTTGGGCGCGGGGTCGGTCTCGTTGAGCGGGAGAGCGCCTGTTCCGGGGGGCCCGGACTTCCCACCATTGACGCGAATCGACAAGACGGAGTCGGAGGAGTTCCTCATGGCATCACCGCGGACGGCTGATGAGAACGAGGTGCGGGTGATCGAGGCGGAGGCTCCGCCGACCCGCTACGCGCGCGGCTGGCACTGCCTCGGCCTCGCCGACGCCTACCGGGACGGAAAACCCCACGCGATCGAGGCTTTCGGCACCAAGCTGGTGGTGTTCGCCAACAGCAGCGGCGAGCTCAACGTGCTCAACGCCTACTGCCCGCACATGGGCGGCGACCTGAGCCGGGGCGAGGTCAAGGGCGACGAGGTCGCCTGCCCGTTTCACGACTGGCGCTGGTCGGGCAGCGGGCGCTGCGCGAGCATCCCCTACGCGCGGCGGGTGCCGCCGCGGGCGCGCACGAAGGCCTGGACCGTGCTGGAGCGCAACGGGCAGCTGTTCGTGTGGAACGACCCGCAGGGCAAGCAGCCGCCGCCGGAGGTGACGATCCCGGAGATCCCGGGCGTGGGTTCGGACGAGTGGACCTCGTGGACGTGGAACTCGCTGCGGATCGACGGTTCGAACTGCCGCGAGATCGTGGACAACGTGGTGGACATGGCCCACTTCTTCTACATCCACTACTCGTTCCCGACCTACTTCAAGAACGTCTTCGAGGGCCACATCGCCAGCCAGACGATGCACAGCAAGGCCCGGCCGGACGTGAAGATCGGCACGAACTACAGCGACGACAGCACGCTGCGCTCGAGCGCCTCCTACTACGGGCCGTCCTACATGATCGACTACCTGTGGAGCGACACCGGCGAGACGACGATCGAGACGGTGCTGATCAACTGCCACTACCCGGTGTCGCCCACGAGCTTCGTGCTGCAGTGGGGCGCGATGGTGAAGAAGCCCGAGGGAATGTCCGATGAGGACGCCGAGCAGATGGCGCTGGGCTTCGCCGCCGGCGTGGAGAAGGGCTTCCTGCAGGACGTCGAGATCTGGCAGAACAAGGCCCGGATCGACAACCCGCTGCTCTGCGAGGAGGACGGCCCGGTCTACCAGCTGCGGCGCTGGTACGAGCAGTTCTACGTCGACGTCGAGGACGTGACCCCGGAGATGAACCGGCGGTTCGAGTTCGAGATCGACACCGAGCGCGCGATCGAGTTCTGGCAGGCTGAGGTCGAGGACAACCTGGCCAACGGCCGCGTGATCGTGGACGACAGCGCTCCCACCGCCTGATCGGAGACAGCAGGTGCAACCCTTGTCCTGCCGCAGCTGCGGCACGTGCGTGCTGGTCAAGAAGAACAGCCTGGCCCACACGCAAGTGCAGTGGACGACAGACACCGACCACTGCGCGGAGCTCGCGCAGCGCCCGAACGCGGACCGCGCGACGGTCCTGACGTGCCTGCAGCTGCGCGACAGCATCGAAACGGCGGTGCGGAGCGGAGAGCTCCAGGTGGACACGCCGTGACCCGGGGGAGGAACGTGCGATGACCGAGTCCGCCTCGCACCGGTTGCGAGTCCGGGAGGTGATCGAGGAGACCGCCGACTCGCGGTCGCTGGTGTTCGACGTGCCGGCCGAGGCGGTCGACCGCTTCGCCTACCGCCCGGGCCAGTTCCTGACCCTGCGCGTCCCGCTGGGCGACGAGCACGTGGCGCGCTGCTACTCGCTGTCGA
>NZ_JBEOVY010000445.1:0-5477 GCF_040295745.1 Saccharopolyspora sp. NPDC002686 | reverse complement strand
GAGCTGTCCGACGCCACCGGCGAGCTCGCCGAAGACCGCGCCGAGCCCGAACCCGAGCCCGCCGCGGACTCGGACGCCGAACCCGCGGAACCGGCCGAAACCGGGCTGCAGCGCCCGGAAGTGCGGATGGCCGTCCAGGTCACCTGCGCGGCGGCGCTGGCCATCGTGCTCGGCCAGCTGGTCTCGCCGAACCGGTGGTACTGGGCGGTGATCACCGCGTTCGTGGTGTTCATCAGCACCAACAGCCGCGGCGAACTGCTGGTGCGGGCGTGGCAGCGCACCGCGGGCACGGTGCTGGGCGTGGTGGCCGGGATCCTGGTCGCCGCGCAGATCTCCGGGAACCTGGCCGCCGAGATCGGCATGATCCTGGTCTGCGTGTTCCTCGGCTTCTACTTCGCCGGGTTCTCCTACGCGGCGATGACGTTCTTCATCACCACGCTGCTCGGCGCCCTCTACGGCATGCTCGGCACCTTCGACGCCTCCGTGCTGGAGACCCGGCTGTGGGAGACCGCCGTCGGAGCCAGCGCCGGCGTGCTGGCCGCGGTGTTCGTCCTGCCCACCCGCACGCGGTCGCTGGTGCGCACCAACACGGAGGACTTCCTGCTGGCGCTGCGGGACTTCCTGCGCGGCACCGGGACCGAGATCAGCGAGCGGGGCGAGGTCACCGGCCTGCAGGAGTCGATGCGCGAGCTCGACGACGGCCTGCAGCAGGTCGTCCGCAGCACCCGGCCGCTGACGTTCTACCGGCTGCGGTCCCGCCGCAGCCAGGTGCAGCGGACCGTGACGATGATCAGCGGCTGCGCCTACTACGTGCGCAACCTGGCGGTGGCGCTGTCGGCGACCGCGGACATGGTCGACGAGGACACCCGCACCCGCCTGTCCGAGCTGCTGTGGGCGCTGGCCGACGCGGTGGAGTCGATGACCGGCGAAGCGCAAGCGGACTTCACCTCGGCGATGGATTCCGCGCACGTCACGGCCGATTCGCTGCACGACATCGCCGAGTCGCTCACCGACGGCCCGACCTCGCTGCACCGCACGATCCGCTGGCTCGACCGCACCACCCAGATCATCGAGGACCTGGCCCGCGAACTCGGCACCGCAGCAGAACAACGCGTCTGATGAACACCTCTGGTACAACCCGAACGGCGGGGTTCGCCGGACCCGGTAGCGGCTGATCGAATACGCTCCGGATCAGTCCGATTCCGCTCCGTGAGGAGAACTCCAGTGAAGCGCTCGTTCGCGCTCGGTCTGGCCGGTGCCGCGGTGCTCGCCAGCACAGCAGTCACCGGGTCGACCGCGCAGGCCGCGCCGGGCCTGCAGTTCGGGCCGTGCCCGGAAGACGTCAGCAAGCCCTACCCGCAACTGCAGTGCGCCGAGCTGCAGGTCCCGCTGGACTACCGCGACCCGTCCGGTGAGCAGCTGAAGCTGCTGGTCTCCAAGCAGCCCGCGCGCAAACCCGAGGCCCGCCGCGGATCGCTGCTGATCAATCCAGGCGGCCCCGGCGGACCGGGGGTCGGCTTCGCCGGATCGCTGGCCGCCAAGCTGCCCGCCGCGGTGCTCGACAGCTACGACCTGATCGGCTTCGACACCCGCAACGTCGCGCACAGCACCCCGATCAGCTGCGTCGACCCGGGCACCTACTGGAAGACCCCGCTGCCCGACCCGGACGCCCCGCAGGCCCGCGAGCAGAACTGGCAGCGCGCCCAGCAGTACGCCGACGGCTGCCAGCAGCGCGCCGGGAAGTACCTGCCGCACCTCAACACGCCGACCAACGCTCGCGACGTGGACCGGATCCGGGAAGCGCTCGGCGAGCAGAAGATCAGCTACCTCGGCTACTCCTACGGCACCTACCTGGGCGCGGTGTACGGGCAGCTGTTCCCGCAGCACGTGGACCGGATGATCTTGGACAGCATGGTCAACCCGGACACCTCGGAGATCTGGTACCGCAACAACCTCAACCAGGACATCGCCGCCCAGGAGCGGCTCGGGCTGTACTTCGACTGGATCGCCCAGCACGACGACGTCTTCCACCTGGGCACCGAACGCCGTCAGGTGCAGGCGGCGTGGGACGGCGTGCAGGCCGAGCTGCGCAAGGCGCCCCGCGGCAAGCTCGGGCCCGCGGAGTTCATCGACCTCGCCTTTAACGCGCTCTACGGCGAGACTTCCTGGAAGCCGCTGGCCGAGGGGCTGGCCGACTTCCACCTCCGCAACGACGACAAGAAGCTCGCCGACCAGGTCGAGCCCAAGGACGAGCTGGCGGAGAACGGCAACGCCATCTACAACGCGGTGGAGTGCGCGGATGCGCCGTGGCCGACCCGCCAGCGCGAGTGGGAGCGCGACTCCGAGCGGTTGGCGAAGGACTACCCGCTGGCCGCTTGGTACAACAGCTGGACCGTGGCGCCCTGCCGGTTCTGGCAAGCGCCCCGGCAGGAGCCGCTGAAGATCACCGGTGACGGCCTGCCGCCGGTCCTGCTGTTCAACTCCGAGCACGACGTGGCCACCCCGTACGAGGGCGCGCTGGAGATGCACCGCTCGCTGCCGTCCTCGGTGATGGTCACCGAGCGGGACGCGGGCAAGCACGGGGTGTGGGCGCTGGCCGGCAACGCCGAAGCGGACCGCATCGGCACCGACTACCTCGTCAACGGGACGCTGCCGCCCGACGACGTGGAGGTCCCCGGCCACCCGGCACCGGACCCGAAGGCCCCGGCGACCCAGCAGAAGACCCTCGACCTGCCGTGAACGCGCGGAAGGCCGGGCCCGACCCCGGACCCGGCCTTCCCCTGCAGGCGAACGACTCAGTGCACGTCTGCAACCTGCTTTTTTGATCTTTTGCTTGTATTCGCCGCCAGGCGAATAGCCCACCCTCGCAACTTGCACCGCCGCGGGTTCTCAGCGTTCGCCTGGCGATGACGGCCCGACTGCCGTGTATTGGCGCATACACAAAGTCGGGCACCCGGAGACCAGGCGGGCGCTGAGGTTCCGCCACCCGCACCGATAAGCAGAGTGAGCGCTTCAGACCAGTCTTAAAGAACGCCGTGCATCTTGCTCTTGATGCTCTTGGCGAACACGAGCAGCAGGGCTGCGCAGCCGATGGTGGCCAGGCCGACGATGCCGAAGTAGATCTGCTGGTTGTCCACCGAGTAGAGCTTCACCACCTGGGCGCCCAGGCCCTGGCCCATCGCCGGGGCCAGGAAGTACAGGCCCATGGTCTGGGAGGCGAAGACCTTCGGCGCCAGCTTGGTGCTGGCCGACAGGCCCACCGGGGAGAGCAGCAGCTCACCGACGGTCATGATCACGAACACCAGCGCCAGCATCAGCGGCAGGTGCTTGCCGTCGCCGACGACGACCTTCGACAGCACGACCCACAGGAACGCGACGCCGACGAAGAACAGGCCGCCGACGAACTTCTGCGGGGTGGAGGGCTGGCGGCTGCCCAGCTTCATCCACAGCGCGGCCACCACCGGCGCCAGGATGATGATCGCCAGCGAGTTGATGGACTGGAACCAGGAAGCCGGCACCTCGAACCCGAGCACGTTCAGCTCGGTGTCCGCCTCGGCCAGGTTGGCCAGGGTGTTCGGCTGCTGCTCGAACAGCAGGAAGAACAGCGCGGTGGCCAGGAACAGCGGGATGTAGGCGATCAGCCGGTCCCGCTCGACCTTGGTGATCTGCTTGCTGGACAGCATCACCGCGAAGTAGGCGATCGGCAGCACCGCGGAGATGATGCTGACGACGTTGACCAGGCCGCCCAGGCCCATGACACCGCTCACCGACAGGCCGCCGAGCACCACGACGAACAGCACGGCGATGCCGATCGCGCGGCCCAGCACGCGGCCCTTGTGCTCCGCGGGCAGCGGGTTGACCGGCTTGAGCCCGGCCGAACCGAGGTTCTTGCGGCCCAGCGAGTACTGGATCAGGCCGATCGCCATACCCACCGCAGCGGCGCCGAAGCCCCAGTGCCAGCCGACCCGCTCACCGAGCGTGCCCGCGACGAACGGGGCGAGGAAGCCACCCAGGTTGATGCCCATGTAGTAGATCGAGAAGCCGGCGTCGCGACGGACGTCGTCGTCGCTGTAGAGGCCGCCGACCAGGCCCGACACGTTCGGCTTGAGCAGGCCGGTGCCGATGACCAGCAGCACCAGGCCGAGCACCACCGTGGCCACGCCACCGGGCAGGGCCAGGCAGATGTGGCCGAGCATGATGACCACGCCGCCGTAGAACACCGCGGCCTGCGAGCCCATCACGCGGTCGGCCAGCCACCCGCCGACCACACCCGTCATGTACACCGAGGCGCCGTAGACGCCGACCACCGACAGCGCGGTGGATTCCGGGATTGCCAAACCGCCGTCGGCGATCGAGGCGTACAGGAAGTAGGCGAGGATCGCCCGCATCCCGTAGTAGGAGAAGCGCTCCCACATCTCGGTGAAGAACAGCGTCGACAGGCCGCGCGGGTGTCCGAAGAACCCCTTCTGCGGTGCGTCCGCAACCGTGGGTGAACTCACGATCACGTCCTCTCGTTGACCAGGCGGTGTGGCCGCCTTCGGTTGTGCCAGCCGGTGGTTACCGGCGCGTAGAAACTGCTCGGCAGGTTACGACTCCCCGAAGTGGCCCAGACCACCGGGGCGTAAACCCGCCTCGTCGCGCACGACGCATCGACGGCGGTCGAGCCATGCTCGGGGCCGTCAGCTGCAGGTCAGCCAACATCTGAGAACGTTGTGGTGACCTGATTCACACTGCGGCCCCAGGAGGAATCGTGCAGCTGTTGGCAGCTCACCGCACCGCGATGGCGGAATTCGACGCTCGGGTGCAACGCATCGAAGCGGAGCAATGGGACAACCCTACGCCGTGCTCCGAGTGGAACGTCCGTGACCTGCTGAATCACCTCGTCGGCGAACAGCTGTGGGCACCGTGGTTGCTCGACGGCGCCACCCTCGACGAGGTCGGCGACCGCTTCGACGGGGACGTGCTGGGCAACGATCCGATCAAGGCGTGGACCCGAGCCGCCGACGCGGCGCGGCGGGCTTGGGACGCGCCGGGCGCGACCAGCGGTGAGGTGCACGTCACCGGCGGAGTCATCCCGGCCGAGGACTACGGCTGGCAGATGACCGCCGATCTGGCGGTGCACGCCTGGGACCTGGCCCGCGGCATCGGCGCTGATGAGCAGCTGAACCCCGAGCTGGTGGCGGACTTGTACACCGTGCTCGCCCCGCAGGTGTCGGCTTGGCAGGACCTGGGCATCTTCGCCCCACCGCGTGACGTCCCGCTGGGCGCCGACCAGCAGACGAGGCTGCTCGCGCTGCTCGGCCGGGCGTGACGGTGCTTGCTGTTCTCCTTGCCGCGCAATCGATCACGGTACAATCGGGCTCGTATCTTTCCCTTTTCGAGGAGTGACGGCTTCAGTGCCTGCGGCACAATCCCCCGACGGGGGTAGTACCGAGCCGGGTTGTTGTCCCGGCGTTTCCCAGTTCTCATGCGGCCAC
>NZ_JBEOVY010000444.1:0-5495 GCF_040295745.1 Saccharopolyspora sp. NPDC002686 | reverse complement strand
TCTCTTATCACCCTTTACAGGTTTTCGTCCTTAAATCTTTTTTTGAGTGTTTTTCTGATTTGGTTTTTGCCGTGGTGGTGGGGCGGGGGGTCTTTCGCCCGGATACCGCACGCACCGCTCAGCGTCCTGTCCACTTCGGACTCCGCTTCTCAGCGAAGGCCCGGGGACCCTCCTGCGCGTCTTCGGAGCGGAGCATCGCCTGGTAGTTCGGCAGGTCACCGCTGCGCATCAGGCGGTAGCCGGACTCGACGTCCAGGGCGGCGGTGCAGCGCACGATCTCCTTCACCGCGGCGATCGCCAAGGGCGCCGAGCCGCAGATCCGGTGAGCCAGTTCCATCGCAGCACCGAGCAGGTCGCCAGCTGGGACCACGCGGTTCACCAGTCCCCACCGCTCCGCTTCCGCCGCGGTCATGCGGCGGCCGGTGAGCAGCAGCTCCGCCGCCACCGCCTGCGGCAGGCGCTCGGGCAGCCGGAGCACTCCTCCGGAATCGGCGACCATGCCCAGGGTCACCTCGGTGAGCGCGAACTCCGCGTGCTCGGCGGCGATGATCAGGTCCGCGGCCAGCGCGAGCTCGAAGCCGCCGCCCAGGGCCAGCCCGTTGACCGCGGCGATCACCGGCTTGTCCAGGTCGAAGAACTCGGTGAGACCGGCGAAGCCGCCCGGCCCGTGGTCGGCGTCGATGGCCTCGCCCTCCGCCGCGGCCTTCAGGTCCCAGCCCGCCGAGAAGAACCGCTCGCCCTCGCCGGTCAGCACCGCGACGCGCAGCGAATCGTCCCGCTGGAGGCGGTCGAAAGCCTCGTGGAGCGCCTGGCTGGTGGCGACGTCGATGGCGTTGGCCTTCGGCCGGTCCAGGGTCACCGTCAGCACCCCGCCGTCGACGTCCGTCCGCACCTGATCGGTCATCCGTCCTCCTTCGCGCGGCGGATCAGCACGTCCACCGCCACCGCTCCCCGCGGCGTCGCCAGCAGGGGGTTCACATCCAGTTCGAGCAGCGCGTCGTCGCCGCGCGCGTGCTCGGCGATCGCGGTGATCGCGTCCACCACCGCGGGCACGTCGGCGGCCGGTCCTCGAAAGCCCGCCAGCAGCGGCCAGATCCGCAGGTCGCGCAGGGCGTCGGCGATCTGCTCGCGGGTCGCCGGGAGCAGCAGCGTGACCGAATCGCGCACGAGCTCGACGAGCACGCCGCCCGCGCCGATCGTGAGCGACAGGCCGAACTGCGGATCGCGGCGGACGCCGACGATCAGCTCGGCGACCGCGCCCTCGACCATGCGCTCGACCAGGAACGCATCGGTCAGCCCGGCCATGTCGGCCACCGCGTCGCGCACCTGCTCCCCGCTGGTCAGCCCGACCCGCACGCCACCGGCTTCGGTCTTGTGCGCCAGATCGGCCGACACCGCCTTGACCACCACCGGGAAGCCGATTCGGGCGGCGGCCTCCGGCGCGTCATCCGCGCTGGTCAGAGCACCTTCCGGGGTCGCGACCCCGGATGCGGACAGCGCCCGCTTGCCCGCCCGCTCGTCGAGCTGGTGCGGCTCGCCGACGACTTCGACCGGGATCTCCAGCGGCGCCGTCGCGTCCGATCTCCGTTGCGCAGCACCGATTTCGGCCGCTGCGGAGATGGCCGCGAGGCAGTCCGCCACGCCCTGCATCGGGGCCATTCCCTCCGCCAGCAGCCGCTCCCCGACCTGTTCCGGGAGCCCTTCCGGCAGGGAGCTCACCACGCACGCAGGCGAACCCACCTGCCGGTGCGCGGCGAGGAAAGCGTCCACTGTGGTCACCCACGGGCCGTCGGCGCAGCGGTCCTCGCGGGGGAAGTCGACCAGCAGCAGGTGGGCGTCGAACCCGGCGCCGAGGAGTTCCGCGAAGCAGGCCGTTTGCGCTGGTCGATCACCCCAGATGTAGGTGTGGTAGTCCAGCGGGTTGGCCACCGCGACCCGGTCGCCGAGCAGCCGCTGCAACTGCCGTCCGGTGCCGTCCGGAAACGGTGGGAGGTCCAGTCCGCGCCGCTCGGCGAGGTCGGCGACCAGGGCCGCCTCGCCGCCGGAACAGCTGGCCGAGGCGATCCGGGTACCGGCCAGCGGGCCGTGCACGTGCAGGAACTTCAGCGCCTCCACGAAGGTCTCCACGCGGTGCACCCTGGCCATGCCGAGCCGCCGGAACAGCGCGTCGCAGAGCACGTCCGAACCCGCCAGGGAGCTGGTGTGGCTGAGGTTGGCCTGCGCGCCGAGCTCGGAGCTGCCGGACTTCAGCACCACGACCGGGATCCCCGCGCGCAGCGCCCGCAGGCCCACCCGGGACAGGGCTGCGACGTCGTCCACGCCTTCGAGGTGCAGGCCGATCGCGGTGATGCGGGGATCCTCGAGCAGCGCGTCGACCAGCTCAGCGGCGCCCGTCACGGCGCCGTTCCCGAGGGTGATCAGCTGGGCCAGCGGCAGCGAACGGCGCTGCATGGTGAGGTTCTGGCCGATGTTGCCGCTCTGCGTGAGCACCGCGACGCCGCGCTCCACTCGGCGGCCGCCGTGCTGGTCCGGCCACAGCGCGGCGCCGTCGAGGTAGTTGAGCAGGCCGATGCAGTTCGGCCCGATCAGCGGCATCCCGGCTGCGGCGTCCACTAAGGACTCTTGCAGCGCAGAGCCGTCCGGGCCGTGCTCGGCGAAGCCGGAGGCGTGGCACACCACTCCCCCGGTACCGCGCGCGGCCAGGTCGGCTACCACGCCGATCGTCGCTTCCTTCGGCACGGCGACGAAAGCCGCGTCGGGCGCCTCGGGGAGTTCAGCGGCACTGCGGTAGCAGCGCAGGCCCTCGATCTCGGTGCGGTGCGGGTGGACCGGCCAGACCTGGCCGGCGAAGCCGATGCGGCGGCACTGCCGGATCGCCTCGGCCGCGGCGTCCCCGCCGAAGACGGCGACGTGCTCGGGCGCCAGCAGTCGGCGCAGGTTCCGCTGGCGGGCAGGGGAAACAGACGTGGATTCGACGCTCACGACGCACCCGCCGGGGTCAGGCGCCGAGCGGGCGCAGCAGGGAACGGGAGATGATGTGCCGCTGGATCTCGCTGGTGCCGTCCCAGATCCGCTCGACCCGGGCGTCCCGCCAGAACCGCTCGATCGGCAGCTCGGCCATCAGCCCCATGCCGCCGAAGATCTGCAGCGCGCGGTCGGTGATCCGGCCCAGCGCCTCGGAGGCGAACAGCTTGGCCATCGCCGCTTCCTGGTCGGACATGCCGCCGGCGTCCAGCTTCGCCGCCGCCCGCAGGGTGAGCAGCTCGGCCGCGTCGAGCTCGGTGGCCATGTCCGCGAGCGGGAACCCGATGCCCTGGAACTTGCCGATCGGCTGGCCGAACTGCTGCCGCTCCGCGGCCCACCGGGTGGCCATCTCCAGCACCCGCCGACCGCGGCCGACGCTGGTCGCCGCGACGCTGAGCCGGCTCGCGCCCAGCCACTCGCCCATCAGCTCGAAGCCGGCGCCCTCCTCGCCGAGCCGCTGCGCAGCGGGGATCCGGCAGTCGGTGAAGACCAGTTCGCACTGGTGGTAGCCGCGGTGCGACACGCACGCCGAGCCGCGCCGGACCTCCAGCCCGGGGGCGTCGAGGTCCACCAGGAGCGCGGTGATCAGGTTCTTCGGACCGCGCGGGGTCTCCTCGACGCCGGTGGCGGCGAACAGCACGACGAAGTCGGAGGTGTCGGCGTGGCTGATGAAGTGCTTGGTCCCGTTGAGCACGTAATCACCGCCGTCGCGGACCGCGCGGGTCGTCATGGACCGCACGTCCGAGCCCGCGCCGGGTTCGGTCATGGCCAGGCAGTCGTGGCGCTCGCCGCGGATGGCGGGCAGCAGGTAGCGCTCGCGCTGCTCGCCCTCGCACGCCTGCAGGATGTTGCTCGGCCGGGCGACGAGCATCTGCAGCGCGTAGCTGGTGCGGCCGAGTTCGCGCTCGACCAGCGTGACGCCGGTGGCGTCCAGGCCGCCGCCGCCGAGTTCGGCGGGCATGTTCGCGGCGTACAGACCGGCCTCCAACGCCCTGGCCCGGATCCGCTCGGCGAGTTCGGCCGGTACCTCGTCGAGGCGCTCGACCTCGTCCTCGTGCGGCTCCAGTTCGGCGGCGACGAACTTGCGCACGGTGTCGACGATCATCTGCTGTTCGGCGGTCAGCTCGAAGTCCACGTCTGCTCCTCAGCGTCGGATGCCCATGGGGCGGCCCACTGTTCGGGGAATCGGTAGGGCCGCGTGCGCTCGTTGGATCGCCGTCAGGCGGTGCTGGATCTCGTCCGGCATTTCGCTGGAGCGGCCGAGGTTCGTGTCCACGTGGACCAGCAGCTGCTCGGCCGTGGCCAGCAGCGCGCCGGTTTCGCCGTGGTGCATCTCGTGGAACACGTGCACCCGCTTGGCGTCGTGGTCGAGCACGCGCAGGCTCAGCTCCAGCGGTTCGCCTTCGGCGGCCTCGCGCCGGTTGTGGATGTGGGTCTCCACTGTGTACAGAGAACGGCCGCTTTCCCGGTACTGCTCGTCGATTCCGAGGTAGCGGAAGAACGCGTCCGAGCTGTCGCCGAACACGAGCAAGTAGCAGGACTCGCTCATGTGGCCGTTGTAATCAACCCAGCTCGGGCTGACCGGCGTCCGGTGCAGCCGCAGCGGCGCCGGGATCTCCGCGGCGTCGTCCCAGGGCCGGTGCCCGCTGCCTTCGTAGGGGGTGACCACTCGCTCCATGTCGTCTCACAATGTGCGTTGGCTGTTCGTGATGTGCGACGCTAGGTGTCGATGGCGACCCAGTCAAGGCCGCCCACCCGACCGGCCGATCGCCGCGGCCGGGCGGACTAGGGTGGGGTCATGAGTGTCGAAACGGCCCGCAACCAGGACGAACCCCGTTCTTCGACCGGGCGCGTGCAGTCCCTGGACCGCGCCGTCGCGCTGCTCAACGCGGTCTCGTCGAGCGCCCCGGAGGGACGACCGGCGGCCGAACTCGCCGCCGAGTGCGACCTCAACCGGGCCACGGCGTGGCGACTGCTGGCCACCATGGAGCACCACGGGCTGGTCGAGCGGAACCCGCTGACCAACCGCTACTCGATCGGCTTCGCGATCAGCCGGATGGCCGCCACCGCGGGCGTCGACGGACTGGTGCGCCGCGCGCACGACGTCCTGGAGCGGCTCAGCCGAGAGACCGGCGAAACCGCCAATCTCGCCGTGGTGCAACACCTCGGCCTGACCTACGTGGACGAAGTGGCGCCGCCGGTGGTGCTCAGCGCCCGCTGGCTCGGCAGGCAGGTGCCGATCCACGCGACCTCGGCGGGCAAGGCGTTCCTGGCCTGGCTCCCGGACGACGAGGTCGAGTCTCGCCACCATCGCGACGGCGGTCCACCTCGCCCCGGGCACGGTCCGCAACTACCTCTCCTCTGCGATGACGAAGCTGGGCGTCTCGACCCGGCACGAAGCCGCCCGAAAGGCCTGGCAGGAGGGCTGGATCTGACGGTGCGGGGCGCCTCGGCCGAGGCGCCCCCCCCGC
>NZ_JBEOVY010000443.1:0-5521 GCF_040295745.1 Saccharopolyspora sp. NPDC002686 | reverse complement strand
AAATTGCGGAAGCCGGGACGGGACCCCCTGCGGTCAGGGCTTTTCGACCTCGGCGGGGAGGCCGTTGGTGATGCGGACGAGCTCGTCGAAGGTCGTGGGGAACATGGCGTGCTTGGTGCCCGCGCCCGCCCAGACCACGGGGTGGTCGGCGAGCATCCGGTCCACGACCGTGCGGATCTGCCGGGGGTGGCCGACCGGGCCGACTCCGCCGACCGGCTGGCCGGTGGCCTCCTGCACGAACTCCGGGGTGGCGCGGCGGATCTTGCCCACGCCGAGGAGTCGCGCGACGTGCTTGGTGTCCACCCGGTGCGCGCCGCTGGCGATGATCAGCAGCGGCTCGTCGTCGGCGGTGAAGACGAGGCTGTTGGCGATCGCGCCGACCTCGCAGCCGAGCTGTTCGGCGGCCGCGGCGGCGGTCGGCACCTCGGTGGTGAACTCGACGACCTGACCGGGCACGTCCAACCCGCGGAGGCAGGCGGAGAAGGTGTCGGTGGCATTGCTCATGCCGCGCAGAATCCCCCAAGCCGAGCCGCCGGAACAACTCAATTGCCGCGCGAGACCCGGTCGGGTAGCGGTTCAGCCCTGGCGCCGGGCCTTCAGGACGACGTCGTGGACGTGGTGGGTGCCCGGCGGCGCGGGAGCAGTGCGCGGTCGGGTCTCGTCGATCAGGACGGTCCAGCTGTCGTCGAGGAGCGCGACGACGTCCTCGGGACGGTAGAAGTCGTCGGGGTCGAAGTCGCGTTCCTGGTCCGGCGGCAGGTCCGCGGGGTCGTGGCTGGCGAACAGCAGGGTGCCGCCCGGTGCGACGGCGGACAGCAGGCCGCGCAGCGCGGAGTGGCCCGGCTGCTGCAGGAGCGGGAAGTACTGGACGTTGACCAGGTCGAACGAGTCCGCCGGTGGTGGCGTGGTGGTCGGGTCGCCGTGCTGCCACGCGACGCGGTCGGCGAGGTCCGCGCTGGTCCGGGCGGCGCGCTCCAGGGCGACCCGGGAGATGTCGACCCCGGTGACGCACCAGCCGCGCCGGGCCAGCCAGAGCGCATCGGCGCCTTCGCCGCACCCCACGTCGAGCGCCTGCCCGGGCGGCAGGTCGCTCGCCTCGGCGACGAGCACCCCGTTCGGGTTGCCGCTGAAGAGCTGGTCGCGGCTGCGGTACCTCTCGTCCCAGAACTGCTCGTCCACGTTTCCCCATCTCCGTCGTTCCGGTCTGCCACCAACTTGCCCGTGTGAGCGGCGGGTCGACAAAGTTCTTTGCGGGAACCGCAAAGGAGGACGGCGACGCCGACGGCCAGCCGGCCGAACTCCTGGGCCCACTTCGAGGCCGTCGTTCGTGCGGCGGAATGAAAACCCAAGTGGGGAAAGGGAATTCGCCGCCCTGCTCGATCGGGTCAACGAGCGTCCAGGGCGCAGTCACTGCGCGTTGCTTGTGATCCGGGACACGGCTGTTAACACCGCTCGGGGCTCGATCGAAATCCCGGGTGCGGCCCGGTTGTGGCCGTTGTTCCACCTGACACCGAGAACGGGTCTGGTCTTCTTGGCCGTCCGCAGTTGCAGGGTCATCCCCAACCGAACACATCGCACCGCTGACCCCGTCATGCCCTGACGAGGTCGCGGATCCCCCAGCTCCACGCGATCGACCCCCGGGTCGTCGTGCGATTCGTGCTGCCCTGCCCACCCCGCCATCCCGAGGGACGCCAATGCAATTCCGGCTCCTGGTGCTCGCCGTCGGCACCTTCGTCATCAACACCGGGTCGTACCTGGTCGCCGGGGTGCTCCCGGCCATCGCCGCGCACGTCGGTGTGCCGGTCACGACGGCCGGCCAGCTGGTCACCGTGCACGCCCTCACCTACGCCATCAGCGCCCCGGTCCTGTCCACTGTGGTCGGTAAGTGGGAGCGCCGGAAGCTGCTGTGGCTGTCGCTGGGACTGTTCGTGGTGGGCAACATCGCCACCGCGCTCGCACCGGACTTCGGCACCCTCACCGCGGCGCGCGTGGTGGGCGCGCTGGGCGCGAGCCTGTTCACCCCGACCGCGGTGGTGATCGCCGCCGATCTCGTGTCGCTGGACCGCCGCGGCCGCGCGGTGTCGGTGGTGCTCGCCGGGCTGACCTTGGCCACGGTGATCGGTGTGCCGCTGGGCGTGCTGCTGGAGGGATCCCTGGGCTACCAGGCGCTGTTCTGGATGATCGCGGGGCTCGGCGTGCTCGCCTCGACCGCGCTGCTGGCGCTGCCGCCGGTCCCGGCGCCGCCGGCGATGCGGGTCCGCGAGCGGGTGTCGGTGCTGCGCAACAAGGCCGTCGGTTGGGTGCTGGTGGTCTCGATGCTCGCGTCCCTCGCCGACTTCGCCGCTTACACCTACGCCTCGCCGATGCTGTCCGCGCTGACCGGCGCGGGCGCGGGAACGCTCGGCGTGCTGCTGTTCGTCTACGGCGTCGCGGGTGCGATGGGCAACGCCGTGGTCGGCCGGATCACCGACCGCTTCGGTTCGAGCGTCGGCATCGTGGGATCGCTGCTGCTGCTCACCGCGGGGCTGGCGTTCCTGCCGCTCGCGGGCGGTTCGCTGGTGGCCACCGGGGCGCTGCTGGTGCTGTGGGGGCTCGGCGGCTGGGGGATCATGCCGGCCGTCCAGCACCGGCTGATCTCGCTGACCCCGACCGGCGCCGCGGTGGTGATCGCGTTCAACTCCTCCGCGCTCTACCTGGGCATGGGCCTCGGCGGGATCACCGGCGGTGCGGTCGCCGCGCAGTGGGGCTGGTGGGCGCTGGGCCCGGCATCGGCCGTCGTCGCCGTCCTCGCCCTCGGCCTGTTCTGGCGGATGCCGACCACCCCGGCCGCGGAGCCGGTCGCGATTCCGGCGCAGGCAACCGCGACCGAGCACGAGGCCGTGCCGGCGTGACCCGGAGCGAACGGACCGTTCGCGCCATCTGGCGAGGCGAACGGTCCGTTCGCTCCACCCCCGAAGCTCAGAGCAGCAGCGGGAGCTTGTTCACCCCGGTCATGGTCGGAGCGGGCATGAACTCCGGCGGCGCAGCCGGATCGGTCCGCAGGTCGGGGAACCGGTCCAGCAGGATGTTCAGCGCCACCCGCCCTTCCAGCCGGGCCAGCGGTGCGCCCAGGCAGAAGTGGATGCCCCGGCCGAAGGCGATCTGCGGGTTCGGATCCCGGGTCACGTCGAAGACGTCCGGGTTCTCGAACTCCCGGGGATCGCGGTTGGCCGCCGCGACCCACATCAGCACCACCTGATCAGCGGGGATGATCTGCCCGCCCAGCTCCGTGTCCTTCCACGTCGCCCGCGAGACGGCCGCGAACGGGCTGAAGAAGCGCAGCGACTCCTCGATCGCCTTGGGCACCAGCGACCGGTCGGCCCGCACCTTCGCGAGCTGCTCCGGGTGCGCGTCCAAGCACAGGACCGTGTTGCCCAGCAGCATCGTCGTGGTGATGTGCCCGGCGATGAGCAGCACCATCGCGAAGTTGGCCACCTCGCCGTCGGTGAGCCGCACCCCGTCGACCTCGGCCTCGACCAGCTTGGTCAGCAGGTCCTCCCGCGGTTGCTCCCGCCGTTCCTGGGCGTGCGAGATCAGGTAGTCCGACAGCTCCTGGACCTGCTCCATGGCCCGGGCGAAGTACTCCTCCTGCTCCTTGCTCCGGGCCTTGAGCGTGACCTTGTTGGTGCTGTTGAACATCGCGTCGACCCACTTCTTGAACAGCCCGCGGTCGCTGCTCGGCACGCCCAGCAGCTCGGCGATCACGATCACCGGCAGCGGGTAGGCCAGGTCCGCGACCAGCTCGGTCCGGTCGGAGACCGCGTCGAGCAGCTCGTTGGTGAGCCCGGCGATGCGGGGTTCGAGGTCCGCGACGACCTTCGGCGTGAACGCGTGGCTGACCAGCTTGCGCAGCTTGTTGTGGTCCGGCGGGTCCATCTGCACGAGGTTGCCCTCGCTGGAGAACTGCCTGCCCAGGTCGGGGATGAGGCGCTGGGTGTTGGAGGAGAAGGTGCTGTGGTCGCTCAGCGCCTGCACGATCTCGGGGTAGCCGTAGACGTTCCAGAGCCCGGCATCCGGATCGTGCTGCACGGGCTGGTCGGGGTGCACGCCGCGCAGCCAGAACTGCGCTTCGTTGATTCCCCAGGTGTCGGCGAGGGTCGTCATCTGTTGCCCCTTTCCGTGGATCGAGCGGTGGGATCAGCCCCGCTCGGACTCCGGGTCGGCGTATATCCGCTCCCGGTAGGACGTGTTCAGCTCGTCGAACAGGTCGGCGATCTCGGCCGCGGCCGAGGCCAGCGAGTCGGGGTCGGGGTCGACGTCGGGTTCGAAGGCGTGCTGGACGGTGTGCGCCAGGACGTCCGCCGCGGCCTCGTCGTCCAGCGTCGCCAGGCCCGGCTTGATCGAGCCCATGGTGTAGAAGCCGGTGGTGGTCGCGTTGATCGCGTAGACCAGGTGCGGGACGTCGTCGCGCACCAGGCCGTGCTTGCCGACCAGCGCGAAGTAGCGGTCGGTGATCTGCTGCTCCCTGGCCCGCGCGGGGGAGTCGGCGAGGCTTCCGAGCAGCTCCGCGTCCGCGGTGACCAGCGCGCGCAGCAGCGGGCGGCGTTGGGTGGCGAGGAACGCGGTGCGCAGGAACCGGTGCGGTTGGATCTCCCGCGGATCGCGCCGCAGGTCGGCCGCCAGCTCGTCGATCAGCTCCGCCGACGCGCGCAGGATCAGTGCTTCGAACAGCCGCTCCTTGGTGCGCCAGTGCAGGTAGACGGTGCCCTTGCCGATGCCGGCCTGGCGGGCGACGTCCTCGATGGTCACCTTCCGGTAGCCCAGCCGGATCATCAGCTCACCGGCTGCGTCGAGGATGCGGTCGGCTCGTTCGGTCGGTTGCGGCACCGGCACCTCCGTTGACTCCGTGACCGGATTTGAAATCTGGTCATCCGGTCATGGGCAACGGTAGACCTGCGCTCAGCGCTCGGCAAGATCGCTCGAACGTGTTAACGCGATCCTGATGCTCTGCGGGTCCCGCGCGTCGGGCTTAGGTTCGGCGAGGCGGTGCGTAGCCCGAGGACTTATCCCGCAACCCCGAAGGGAGCACCATGGGTATCGGCGACTTCGCGGACAAGATGAAAGACCTGGGCAAGGAGCACGGGGACAAGATCGGCCAGGGGCTCGACGCGGCCGCGGACAAGGCCAAGGAGAAGTTCGGCCACGAGGGCGAGATCGACCAGGCCGTCGAGAAGGGCAAGGAGTTCCTCGGCGGCGAGTCGAAGCCGGAACCCGGCCAGCAGTAGACAGCAGAACATCGCCGCCCGACCCACGCTGCGGCACGGGACCTGGTGAGGGCCGTCCCGGTGCGGCAGTGGTCGGAGCGGATCATGGAGAGGCCGCCCCACGCACAGGGCGGCCTCTCTTCGTGCCCGGAACCCCCACCCGATCAGGCGCAGATCCTTCAGTCCGTCCTGAACGCAGTTTCAATTGAAACTGTGATCCGCCGTGCCTGGGATCCGCAGTTTCAATTGAAACTGCAGTCCCACCGGCGTGTCGGGAC
>NZ_JBEOVY010000442.1:0-5525 GCF_040295745.1 Saccharopolyspora sp. NPDC002686 | reverse complement strand
GCCGTTGTCGGCCAGGCAGGACGCGATGTGGGCGTGGTGGTGCTGCACTCCGATCCGGCCTGGACTCGGCGCTACCCGGCCTGGTGACCACGAGGGAGAAATCGCGATGACCGACGCTCGACCGCCGCAGCTGTCGTGGGCGGAGCGCTTTCGCGGCGCGATGCTCGGCGGTGCCGTCGGCGACGCTCTCGGCGCCGGGGTGCGCAACCGGAGCACCAGCGAGATCCAGCAGTGGTTCGGCCCGCAGGGCGTCGTCGACTACCTGCCCGTCTACGGGCGGCGCGGCGCGGTCACCGACCTGACGCAGCTCAGCGTGTTCACCTTGGAAGCACTGCTGCGCGCGAAGGCCGCACGTTCCGGCAGCGGGTGGCTGCCGACCGAGTTCATCTTCACGAACTACCTGCGCTGGCTGTACACCCAGGGCGTGCCGTGGGACTACGCGATGTCGGCGTACCTGTCGACGGAGCCCGCGCCCAACAGCTGGCTGCTCGAACGGCCGGAGCTGTACTCGACCCGCAACCCGGGCGGCACGGGCCTGCTCGTGATCGGGCGGACGGCGGAGCAGTCCCCGCTGGGCGCCGACGGCACGCTGCGCCCACCGATGAAGCTGGACGGTTCGGCGGAGTTCACGGTCTGGGCCGCGCCCGCCATGGCGTGGTCGAACGTGCCGGAAGAGGTGTACTCGGTCGGCGCCGCGGCCGCGAACCTGCTCACCTCCGGGCCGAACTCGATCGCCGCCGCCGGACTGCACAGCGACGTGCTGGCGCAGCTGGTCAGGGGCGTGCCGCTGTGGGACGCGGTGTCGACGTCCGACCACCACCGGCTCGGCAACGCCTACTGGACGGGCAAGGTGCCGGCCGACGTGCGCAGGACGGTGCACGCCGCGATGTTCGTCGGGCAGCGCGGCGTCCGCCCGAACCCGCGGGACCTCGACGTCGAGTTCGACCTGGACGAGAAGCCCGGCGAGCTCGGGATCGCGCTGGCCGCGGTGGGCAGCACCCGCAACTTCGCCGACGCGGTGCGGGTCGCCGTGAACCAGTCCGGCGACAGCTCCGCCACCGGTGCGCTGGCGGGGCAGCTCGCCGGTGCGATCTACGGGCCGGGCGGGATTCCCGCGCAGTGGCTGGACGAACTCGAACTGCGCCAGATCATCGACACCCTCTGCGCGGACGCCGCCGAGGCCTTCGCGCCACCACCGCCGCCGCAGTGGGCGCAGCGGTACGTGCCGAACTCGCGGTCGTTCGGCGGCCCGCGGGAGCTCACCGGCCCGAACACCGTCGAAGGCGCTGCCGAGCAGACCATGGTCCTGCCGGCCGTTCCGGCGGCGGACGACACACCTCCGCAGGGACAGCCGAGCCGGCGCTCGACGAACATCGGGGCGCCGACGTTCCCCAGCTCCGCGAAGAGCGACCTGTCGAGCACCGGGCCGATCCCGGTGCCGAGCCTGCGCTCCGCCGAGGTGCCCGCGGAGACCACCGCAGTGTTCCCGGCGATCCGGGACGAGGAGCCGTTAGCGGACGCGCCGCAGATCGGGGCCTTCCCGCCGCCGAGCGAGCCCCGGATCGTGGAGCCCGAAGACGCCGGGATCGTCGTGCCGGAGACCGTCGAGGCCGACCCGGCGGAGTTCGTCGAGTCGGAGGAGGCAGTCGTCGACCGGGAGGTCGCGGAGCGCATCGTCCGCGAAGCGGCGGACCTCGACCGCACCCCCGCGCCGGAGTTCGCCATTGATGAGGAAGAGGCGGTCGCCGACGAGCCGGAAGAAGCAGCCGTCGACCGGGAAGTCGCGGAGCGGATCGTCCGCGAAGCATCCGACCGCGGCCGGATCTCCGTTCCGGACGCCAACGCCGTTGCCGCTGGGGCGGATCTGACCACCGACACCGAGCCGGAGCAGACCCAGGACGACGGTGCTCCCTCCGAGGAGCCCGAGCCGCTGATCGTCGTGCCGGACGCGGATGACGTTGCTGCCGGATCCGGTCTGACCGCCGACGAGCTCGAAGAGCCGGAGGACGCCGGCGAAGCAGCTCCCGAGACGAGCTCCGACCTGCTGGAAGGCGTTGCGGACGAAGAGGTTCCGACTCCTGCGGTCGAGGAGGCGCCCGTCGTTCCGGAGGACCTGCCGGAGCGCGAGCCGGTCGGCGTGAAGACGCCTGCGCGCGCGCCGATCGACCTCGCACCGGCCGGCCACGGCCTGGCGGCCGAACTCGACGAGGACACCGACGAACCGGAGACCGCCGTCGAGCAGGTCGTCCCGATGCCGCTGGCCGACGTCGAAGACGACGCCGAGGTGGAGAGCGCCGTCGTGCCGGACGACACCGCTGATGAGCTCGGCAGCGACGACGTCGAGGAAGAAGACGTCGTCGCCGACGACGCCGCAGCGGAACCCGGGGAGTCCGAACCGGTCGCCGCGATGTCGCTGGTCAGCGCTGCCGATGAGCCGGTGGAGCACGAAGGAGCCGAGTCCGACGCGCCGGTCGTCGACCACATCCCGACGCGGAAGGTGATCCGCCTCGCGGCCCCGATCGAGGCCGAGCCCGCCGACGAGGAACCGGACACCGGGCAGCCCGAGCCCGAACAGGACACCCCCGAGCCGACCCCGGCGGTGCGCCCCCGAGGCGGGCACCGCAAGGCGGACGGCCCGGACGACAGCGCTCCGTCGCTGACCGAGCGGGTGCTGGGCAGCTTCCTCGGCGGCGCCCTGGGTGATTCGCTCGGCTCGGACCTCGAGTTCATCACCGCCGAGGCGATCACGGCGCGCTTCGGCGCCGACGGCCCTTCTGGCCTGCGCGAGGCCTACGGCGTGCGCGGGGCGATCACCGACGACACCCAGATGACGCTGTTCACCGCCGAGGGCCTGATCCGCGGCAGCATCGCGAACCGGATGCTCGGCAGCGAGGACCCGCTGCCCGAGGTCCAGCTCGCCTACCAGCGCTGGCTGCACACGCAGGGCGTGGACTGGGACGCCGCGGCGGGCCCGTTCGCCTCCGACTACCCGGCGCCGGACGGCTGGCTGGTCGAGGTGCCGGGCCTGTTCGCGACCCGCGCGCCGGGCAAGACGGTGTGGCGCGCGCTGGCCCGGTTCGGCGACGGCCACCCGGCCGGTTCGCTCACCGAGCGGATCAACGACTCCAAGGGCTGCGGTGGTGCGATGCGCGCAGCCCCGGTCGCGCTGTGGTCCGCCGACCCCGCCGAGGTGTTCCGCCTCGCCGCTCGCACCGCCGCGCTGACGCACAGCCACCCCGCCGGCTACCACTCCGCCGGGGCGCTGGCCGTGATCGTCCAGCAGGCGCTGCTCGGCCGCGGTCTCGACGACGGCGTGTGGCTCGCCCTGCAGGTCCTGGAGACCTGGGAGGACCACGAGGAGACCAGCGCCGCGCTCAAGGCCGCCGTCCAGCTCGCCGAGGCGGGCACGCCGACGCCGCAGCAGGTCGCGGAGCAGCTCGGCGGCGGCTGGGTCGGTGAGGAAGCGCTGGCCATCGCGGTGTGCGCGGCTCTGGTCGGCGGCGACGACGTCGAGCAGGCGCTGCGGATCGCCGTGCACCACGACGGCGACAGCGACTCGACCGGTGCGATCTGCGGCAACATCGTCGGCGCGCTGCACGGAGTCGCCGCGCTGCCGGTGGACTGGCTGGCCGACCTGGAGCTGCGCGACGTGGTCGAGCAGATCGCGCTGGACTGCGTGGCCGAGTTCGGGCACGGCGCGTTCCAGCCGGCCCAGGCCGCGATCGAGCCGCCCACCGGCGAGGACTGGAACGAGCGCTACCCGGTCCGCCCGCACTGGTCGGCGACGCCCGAGCCGGCCGTCGCCGCGCCGGGCCCGGACTTCCCGGCACCCAAGCCGGCACCGCGCCGCATCAACGGCGTCGCGCACGAAGAACTGCCCGAGGGGGAGGACGAATGATCCTGGGGACGCCGATCCCCGGCACGCACGGCCTGGTCGACGGGGAGTACCGGCAAGACGTGCCGCTCGACCGAGCCGAGGCGGTGCTGTTCGTGCAGCACGACGAGGCCCGCCCGGTGCGGTCGGGCTTCCCGGCCCCGGCGTCCTACGGCGGGTTCCCGGACCGCTCCGCGCAGCAGCGCGACCTGGTCCGGGCGCTGGGCGACGCGGTCGCCGCCGGGCTGCCGGACGGCTGGCAGCAGGCGGAGGTCGGCTGCACCGCGCTGGGTACTCGACTCGAGATCACCGCCACGGTCACCACCGATGGCAAGCACCAGTGGATCCCCACCCAGGACGTCGTCGACGTGCTGCGACGGCACCGCGAGGTCTCCTTCCACCCGGCGACCGGTGCCTGGACCTCCGCGGGCTTCCACATCAGCCGGGACGGCTCGGACTTCCACACCGGTCACGACGAGCCGGCCTGGACCAAGGTGCCCGAGGACGACCGCGCCTACTACGAGGAGCTGCGCTACTACCCGAGCAGCACCATCCCGCAATGGCTGCTGGAACCGGCCTGGGCGCACTTCGCGGAGCACCGGGACCTCGACGAGCGCGCCGAGCCGGTCCGGATGGCCGAGCTCTTCGACGGCCGCGACGCCGAGAACCGCCCGCTGGTGCACCGGCCGGCGCTCACCTGGGTCGAGAAGCAGTTGGTGCTCTACTACCTGCACGGCGGCGAGATCCTGCTGCGCGCGTACAGCACGGACCCCGACGAGGTGGACCCGCAGCGCCCGCCGGAGGTGCCCAAGCAGTTCCACACCGACGGCACCTGGGTGTGGCCGCTGGCGATGGCCTACTACCTGGAAGCGCACGACATCGCGCCGCCGCGCGACTTCCTCGACCACATCCGGAGCCTGGGCCACGAACCGCCGCGGGAGATCGCCGACCGCGCGGCCGCCGAGGCCAAGGCGCTGGTGCTCGGCGGCGATCCCGACGCGCTGCAGCAGTTCGACCCGGCCGGCGCGATCGACCTGGCCCGCGGCTTCATCAGCGCGATGGGCATGAGCACCCGCTTCTACAGCTTCGAGGAGCCGGTCGAGGGCGGCTGGAGCATGCTCCGCGGCCCCGACGGCTGGTGGTCGGTGTCCTGCCTCGACCAGGGCCGGGTGAAGAACCGGTCCCGCTTCGCCGACCCGTACGCCGCCGCGGCTCACCTGATCGGTGCGATGTCGCTCACGCGGACCCAGTTCCTGCGGGAGCCGGACGAGCCGCTGCAGGACTTCGAGTGCCGGTACGAGCCGTTCCCCGGCGAACCGCCGCTGGCGTCCTACGACAACAAGTTCTTGGTGACGTTGCGCGCGGGGGACGAGGTCGACCGGTTCGGCGAGCCGACCGGCAACACCGTGTTCGTGGCCGGCACCACGCTGCCGCAGCGGTCGGTGCCGCCGCAGCAGCCGCCGGGGGAGTACCGCCGGTACCGGGTGGTCACCGGCTTCGACGTCATCTCCGGGGTCGCCAAACCGGACTTCGGCCAGGTCGGGGGCGGTACCGCCTTCGTCCTGCCCGACGACGTGCGCGCGCTCGTGGCGGGCGGCTGGCTGGCCGAGGTCTGACCGGACCCCTCCGATCGCAGCGCGGCGGGCCGCCG
>NZ_JBEOVY010000441.1:0-5530 GCF_040295745.1 Saccharopolyspora sp. NPDC002686 | reverse complement strand
ACCGCGCCTTCGGCGGCGCCGAGGGCGCCATCCTTCAGCGCCGTCTTGCCGAGCGCCTTCGCGGCGCACTCCCCCGCTTCGCCGGCGGCGTCGCCCGCCGCGTCGCCCGCTGCGCGGCCCGAGGTGGTGGCCGCGTTGCCCGCTGCGTCGCCGACGGCGTCGCCTGCCTGCTTGCCGATCGCCTTGCCCGCGCCTTCGAACACGCCGCCGACGGCGCCGCCGATGGCACCGGAGATCGCCGCGTCCTTGAACTTGCCGCCGTCGAGGCCGTCGCGCTCGCCGGAGGCGATCTGCACGCCCTGCACCGCGAACTCGATCGCGACCGAGGTGGCGATCTCGATGGCGACGTTCTTCAGGATGCTCATGGCGAGCTGCTTGAAGATCTGCATCACCACGGTGCGGGTGACCGCTTGCGCGGCGGCGACACCGGCGGTCGAGGCGCCGAAGGTGACCGGGGCGGCCGCGATCATCGCCGCGATCTGGATGGCCAGCGCGATCAGCGAGGCGATGATGGTCAGCTTGGTGTGCTCGACGTCCAGGGCCGCGTCGTCGCAGGCCTTGGCGAGCTTCTCGCAGGCTTCCTTCAGCTTCGGCAGCGCCGCTTCGCCGCCGTCGCCGATGTCCTTCCACAGCTTGGCGAACGCGTCGGAGGTCTGCCCCTCCATCGCACCTTTGGCCTGCTCAGCACCGCGGTTGGCGGCGGTGTTGACGCCTTCGATGCCGTCCGCGGCGGCGCGCCAGGCGTCGGCCATGCGGCGCATCGCGTCCTCGTCGCCCTCCGGCCAGGACTCGCCGACCACGATCGGCAGCAGCCACTTGACCTCGTCGGGCATTTCGATGCTCACGAAACATCCACTCCCTACGAGGGCATGTTGGAGCCGGACTTGCCGATGTCCGCGGCCGAACCGGCATCGCTGGACTCGGTGTCGTCGGCGGTGGCTTTGAGGTTGTCGTCGATGTCGCCGAGGGCTTTGACGACCTTCTTCAAGCTGTCGAAAACGCTGTCGCGGCCCTTGGTGTAGTCCCCGGCGAACTTCTGCCCGGCTTCGTCGTTGCCCCAGCACTCGCCTTCGCCGTCGAGCGCGGACTTGAGGGTGTTGACCACCTGCTCGAGGTCCTTGCCGGTGTCGCCGATCTTCTTGCCGCCCGAGCGGATCTCCTCGGGCTCCATCCGCATCTGGTCGCTCATCGGCGGCCCCCTCGCCGGTTGTTCTCCCACTCCCAGTCGTCGTCCCACTCGTCATCGGGCGCGGTGCGCACCTGCGGCGGCGGCGCGCTGTTGCTCGCCGGGGCGGCGGAGTCCTCGGCGCGCCGCTGCTGGCGTTCGACGTCGGGGTTGGGCGGTTCGACGAGCGGTCCCTGGCGCAGCAGACCCGCCAGGGACGGGACGCCGGGGACTTCCGGAACGTCCGAAACGTCGGCCAGCGGCGCGAACTCGGACTGCAGCTGCCGCTGGGCGGTGCCCGCGGCCTCCCGGATCACGCTGGTGATGCTGCGGGCGAGCTTCTCGGGGGTGGTGCGTTCGAACGCCTTCGGGGACAGGGCCAGTTCCTGCACGGTTCCGGTCGCGTCCACCCGGACGGTGACCATGCCGTCGTCGGAGGCGACTTCGAAGGTCTGCTGCGCGGCGGTGGACTGCTTCTCCTGGATCTCGGCGGTGCGGCGCCGGAGATCGGAGAGCATGTTGTCGATCTGGTCCCGAAGCGCGGCGTTGCGCGCGGCGAGGTCCTGGCGACCCGCGTCGAAGTCGTCCCGTCCGGACATGTTCGATCTCCACCTGTCCTTCGCCCGTCGAAACCTCGCGAACCGGGGGAGCGGTTCGCTGGCGCGTTTAGAAGAGAATGACGTTCGCGTTATCGGATCGGTGCCCCGGGATCCCGAATTGACGCCGAATGGCCCAGTGGAAAGTCCGATTGGTCCAGCGGTTTCGGTACGTCTGCGCGCTCTGCCTGGTTCTCAGGTGGACTAGGCGAGTTGAGACTGTGATTCACGCAACGTTCGTCTGGTGGGCGGATTGTCGGGTTTCAGGCCCGTCTCAGCGCAGTGCGGGTGGTGTCGGCGGGGTACGGCGAGCGGTGGAGCGCTTGCTCTTCGGAGAGCTCGCCGGTCCGGTGCTCGCGGCAGAGCTCGGCGATGGCGGCGAGTTCGGCGCGCTGGGTGCGGACGAAGTCCGGGCCGACGGGATCGCCGTGACCGGGCACGACGGTGGCGGGGGAGAGCGCCAGGATTCCGTCCGCTGCGGCGGGCCAGTGCTCCGGGTGGGCATCGCCGAAGTCCGGCGGAGCACCCTGCTCGACGAGGTCCCCGGCGAACACGACGCCGGCGTCGGGAACCGCGACGACCAGGTCGTGATCGGTGTGCCCGGGGCCGAGGTGGCGCAGTTGCGCGGTTCGGCCGCCCAGGTCCAGGTCGGCGCGCTCGGACACCAGGTGGTCCGGCTCGGTCGGGGTCGATTCGGCGAGCGCCTCGGCGATGTCGTCGGAGCCTTCGCCGCGGTAGTGCGCGACCCACTCGGCGCGCTGCTGGTCGGCGGTCGCGGCGAGAAATCTGGGGCAGCGCTCGTGCGCCCACACCGGCGCGGGCAGGAACGCGCTGGTCCCGAAGCAGTGGTCGAAGTGGGCGTGCGTGATCGCGACCTGCCACGGCAGCGCGGTGATCTCGCGGACCGCGGCGGCCAGCTCGGATCCCTGCACGTGATCGCCGCGGGTGTCGATGACCAGGGCGGACTCGGCCCCGACCACCAGACCGATGGACAGGTCGAGCTCGGCGTAGCGCCGCACGAACACGCCCTGGCCGACTTCTCGCCAGCTCACGCCGCCTCCAGGAAACCGTCGCGCAACACCGGCGCGGTCCGGCTGGCGTTGACCTCCGCAGCGAGATCCACGTCGTGCGCGAACCCCATCTCCGCGAGCTCCAGACCGGAGTCGCAACCCGCGAGCAGCCCACCGATGTCGTGCCGCACGGCCTGGAAAGCGGCTGCCGCGAGCTCGGCCTCGGGGGAGCGGCGGCCGGGCAGCGCAGAGATGATCGCGCCCGAGCCCAGCAAGTCCTCGATCGCCGGCCGGAGTTCGCCGTCCCGGCGCTCGCCTCCGGCGATCACGCCGATCGGTCCGCCAGCACGCGCCGCCGCAGCGGCCACGGCGTCCGCATTGCGAAGGCAACCTGCGAAAACGGTCGAGCCCGTCGCGGAAGCCTCGGCGCACAGCGTCGCACCGTTCGGCGACGGCAACCCCAGCCGGACGGCGATGATGGTGCGCAGCGACGACGGGCTCAACGACCAGCGATCGAGACTGCGCGGCCCGGCCAGCACCGCTCCGCCGGGGACCTGGACGTCGTGCGAGCGCAGGGGCAGCACCCGAGCCCCACGACTGGTGGCGATGTCCACGGCGCTGGAGAACGAGAGCACGTCGACGACCACCAGAACAGGGAACTCCGACATCGCCCGCAAGCCAGGCAAACCCCAGTCCACGTGCACATCGACGCAGGTCATGCCCGAGAGGCTATCCAGGCACGCAACCGGAGCCCTACCCAACCGCACCTCAGGGGACCGTGACGCAAATCAGCCACAAGAAACCCCCAAAACGCAAGATCACCCCCCAAACGCAACCACCACTGTGAATCGCGGAGGGGCGGATCTGTCAGACTGCCGACGTGCGCGTCTACATCGGCTCCGACCACGCCGGATACGAACTCAAGAACCACCTCGTCAAGTGGCTGGCCGACAAGGGTCACGAAGTGACCGACATCGGCCCCGCGGAATACGACGCCCTGGACGACTACCCGCCGTTCTGCGTCGAGACCGCCCGCCGCGTCGTCGCCGACGAGGGCAGCCTCGGGCTGGTCCTCGGCGGTTCGGGCAACGGCGAGCAGATCGCCGCGAACAAGGTCCCCGGCGCCCGCGCCGCGCTGGCCTGGAGCGTCGAGACTGCCAAGCTCGCCCGTCAGCACAACAACGCGCTGCTGGCCGGCGTCGGTGCGCGGATGCACACCGTCGAGGAGGCCGAGCAGATCGTCGAGGCGTTCCTGACCACGGAGTTCGAGGGCGGCCGCCACCAGCGGCGCATCGACCTGCTCTCCGACTACGAGAAGACCGGCCAGCCCCCGGCTCTGCCCGGCAACTGACCGATGGCACCAGCACGCCGCGCAGTGCTGACACCCCTGGTGGCGGTGACAGCGACGGTGGTCGGCGTGCTGGTGCTCTTCTTCGGGCAGCAAGCGCTCTCGCCCAAGCTCGTGGCGGCGCTCTGCCCCGCGCCGGACTGCGTGCTCGGCGTCGGCCTGTGGCTGACCGCCGGAGCAGTCCTCGCGCCGCTCGTCTCCCTGGTCGCCGGATTCGCGTTCCCGCGCCGCGACCGACCGATCCTCCGAGGCCTGCACATCGCCCTGTGGTGCGTGGGCGCCTACCTCGTCGAGTCCCTCGCGCTGTGGCTCATCGTCTGAGAAGCCTGCTCGCGCGGCGGAACTTCGGACGACGCATGTCCGCTTTCGGCGCATCGAGGCAGAGATCGGAGGCAGGTTCTGGGAACCGGTCTCGTGCGGGGAGCGGAACCAGGACCGACGACATGCTCCGAGGACGTTCGAATGCCCGAAGGCCACACCCTGCACCGGCTCGCCGGAGTGCACGACGAGCTGTTCGCCGGCACGGAGGTTCAGGTGGCCAGTCCGCAGGGACGCTTCGCCACGAGCGCTTCGCTGCTCGACGGCACCGTGCTGGAGCGCGCTGAGGCGCACGGCAAGCACCTGTTCCACCACTACGGCCCCGACCGGATCGTGCACGTGCACCTCGGGCTGTACGGGACGTTCAGCGAGTCCGAGCTGCCGGTGACCGAACCGCGCGGCCAGGTGCGGATGCGCATCGTCGGCAAGACGCACTGGACGGACCTGCGCGGCCCGACCGCCTGCGAGCTGCTCACCGGTGATGAGGTCGAGGCGGTGCGAGCCCGGCTCGGCCCGGATCCGCTGCGCGCGGACGCCGATCCGGAGCGCGCGTGGTCGAAGATCTCCCGGTCCCGCACGAGCATCGCGGCGCTGCTGCTGGACCAGAAGGTGCTGGCCGGGGTCGGCAACGTCTACCGGGCCGAAGTGCTGTTCCGGCACGGCATCCAGCCCTACACGCCGGGCCGCGCGCTCGCCCGCGAGCAGTGGGACCTGATCTGGGCGGACCTGGTCGAGCTGATGGCCGACGGGGTCCGGGTGGGGCGCATCGACACCGTGCGACCCGAGCACATGCCCGAGGTCACCGGCCGGGCTCCGCGCCAGGACCGCCACGGCGGTGAGGTCTACGTCTACCGCCGGGCGGCGATGCCCTGCCTGCTCTGCGGCACGCCCATCGCCATGGCGGACCTCTCCGGCCGCAAGCTCTACTGGTGCTCCACCTGCCAACCCGAGTAACCCGACACACCAGCGCATGTCGGACCCCGACACGCCAACACCTGTGGACAGGTCCGGGGTCCTGTGGAGAACTCCCGCAATTTCAATGGAAATCGGACCTCCGATTTCCATTGAAATTGCGTCGGAACCCCCTCGGCCC